>NZ_CALXHK010000061.1:0-11007 GCF_944388085.1 Candidatus Allofournierella excrementigallinarum
CGGCGCTGATCTACTGGACCCGCGGCGTGGTGGAGTTCCTGGTCTCTTCGCCCATGCTGGGCGCGGGCGCCAGCTACCTCACCTTTATCACCGGCAACGCCGTCAACCTCAAGCTGCCCTGCGCGGTGAACGCCCGGGAGATCTGCGGCACCCAGGTGGGCACGCCGGAAAACGACATCGTCTCCACCCTGTCGGTGGCCACCAGCAGCCTGGTGACCACGCTGGTGCTGGCGGTGGGGGTGCTGTGCCTTGTGCCCCTGCGCCCGGTGCTGGAAAACCCGGCCCTGGCCCCCGCCTTCAACAACGTTATCCCCGCTTTGTTCGGGGCGCTGGCCTTCAAGTATTTCTCCAAAAGCCCCAAGCTGGCGGCGGCGCCGCTGGCCTTCATGTGCGTGCTGTTCGTGCTGGCGCCCGGCCTGATCGGAAGCGTTTCCTTCCTCATCCTGGTCAGCGGCGGCATGGCCATCGCCATCGCCTGGTGGATGTTCCGCACCGGGCGTCTGGAGTGAAAAATTTCTGCAAAGGAGGGGCCGCCGGATGGAAGTTCCCGCCCATGTAAGCCAGCTGCTGGCCGCGCTGCGCGCCGGGGGCTTTGCGGCCTGCCCGGTGGGCGGCTGCGTGCGGGACGGCCTTCTTGGCCGCGCCCCCGGCGACTGGGACCTGTGCACCAGCGCCCTTCCCGAGCAGGTGAAAGCCTGCCTTTCGCCCCGCTGGCGCACGGTGGACACCGGCATCGCCCACGGCACCGTGACGGCGCTCACCGAAGGCGGCCCGGTGGAGGTGACCACCTTCCGGGTGGAGGGCGGCTACTCCGACCACCGCCGCCCCGACGGGGTGCACTTTGTGACGGATCTCAAAGAGGACCTGGCCCGGCGTGACTTCACCATCAACGCCATGGCGCTGGACGAGGGGGGCATCGTGGACCCCTTCGGGGGCAGGGCGGACCTGGCGGCTGGGTTCATCCGCTGTGTCGGCGAGCCGGCCCGCCGCTTTGAGGAGGACGCGCTGCGCATTTTGCGGGCGCTGCGCTTTGCCTCCTGCCTGGATTTTACCATCGAGCCGGCCACCCTGGCCGCCGCCCGCGCCGCCGCGCCCACCCTGGCCAGGGTGAGCGCCGAGCGGGTGTTCGCAGAGCTGGACAAACTGCTTTTGGGCCCCGGCGCGGGGCGGGTGCTGGCCCAGTGCGGCGGCATCCTGGCCCATGCGGAGCCCGCCATCGGGCCCTGCCTGGGCTTTGACCTGCGCAGCCCCCGCCACGAGCTGGACCTCTGGGGCCACACCGCCCGGGCGGTGGGCCTCGCGCCGCCGCGGCGCAACGTGCGCTGGGCGCTGCTGCTCCACGACCTGGCAAAGCCGGGCTGCTTTTTGCTGGACGGCCAGGGCTTCGGCCACGCCCCCGGCCATGCCGCCCGGGGCGCGGCGCTGGCCAAGGAGGTGCTGACGCGGCTGAAGGCCCCCGGCCGCCTTGTGCAGGGGGTGCAGCCGCTGGTGCGCTGGCACGACGCCCCCCTGCCCCAGGACACCCCCGGCGCCCGCCGGTGGCTGGGCCGCTGGGGCTGGCCCACGCTGGAGGACCTGATCGCCGTGAAGCGGGCGGACCTTCTGGCCCACGCCGACGCACCGGCCATCCGCCGCCGCCTGCAAGAGACGGCCCGCTTTGAGAAGCTGGCCCGCCAGGCCCACCGCCGGGGCGACTGCGTGCGGGTGGGCCAGCTGGCGGTGAGCGGGGCCGACCTGATGAACGCCGGCGTCTGCCGGGCAGGGCCCCGGATGGGGCGGCTGCTGGACGCGGCGCTGAACGAGGTCATCGAGGGCCGGGTGGAAAACCACCCGGCGGCGCTGCTGGCCTGGGCCCGCGGGCAGAAAGGATAAAAAAAGGGCGGCCCCTCAAGCCTGGTGGCTTGGGGGGCCGCTCTGCGTGCCGGACTGGGCAAGGCCCTGCGCGGAAGGCCGCCCGCTTTTTTATTCCACCCACACGCGCCCGTTGATGTCGGTGGCGCCGTGGTTCACCACCCGCAGCTTCACCTCGCCGGGGGCAAGGCCGGCGAGGGAGAAGTACTGCACGCCGTCCGCGCCGCTGATGACCTCGGTGCGCACCGTCTCGCCGTTCTGGATGACCTCCAGATCCAGCCGTTCGCCCACGCAGGCCACGTCCACCGCCAGCATGCGGCCGGCGGGGTCGTCCAGGTCAAAGCGGCCGGAGGTGTGGTAGCCGTCGCTGGTCTTGTTCATGGAGAAGGTCCACACCCCGTCCCGGTGGCCCTTCGTGCTCATAAGGACCCAGCCGGTGTTCACGTCCGCGGCGCTCTCGATGGGCAGGCCCGCCACGATGGCGGCGCCCCCGGTGGTCACAAGGGGCGTGCTTGCGGCGGAGGCGGCAAAGACGAACATGCCCGCCAGCAGCCCCGCCATGCACAAAACGCTTGCAAGGCCGCAGGCAACGGCCGCCTTGCCCAGCGTGCCCAGTTTACGTTTGGGGGCGGGCTCGCCGTAATGGCTGTTGGCCGCGCCGCAGGCGGGGCAGAAGCGGTCCGCTCGGGTGAGGGACGCGCCGCAGCTCTCACAGGGCTCCAGCGCCTGCCTGCGGCCGAAGATGAAGTAGAGCAGCAGGGCGATGATGGGGCCGGCGAACACCGCCAGCAGCACCCACAGGGCAGGGGGCTGGCCGTGGAGGCGGCTGTCGCGGTAGAGCCAGACGCAGCTGAGCACGGTGAACGCCAGCGCCAGCACGCCGGCCAGCATAAGGAAGCCGAAAATGAGGGTAAGAGGCATGGCTGCCATTCAGGACATCTCCTTTCTGCCCCTTGGGGGCAGTTCCAGTGTGAGTTGTTCTTTCAAATCAGAGCATTTGAGGCCCACGAAGGTCATCACCACGCCCCCCACCGCCAGCCAGCCCAGGGCGAAGGCCGCCAGATGGGCCGCCAGGGGCATGATGGGCAGCGCGAAGATGAGGGCGGGCACCCCGCAGACAAAGAGGTTCGCGGTCATGGGCAGCCACCACAGCGAGAGGCGGCGGGCGGCGGGGCGGCTTTGCAGCTCCCGCTCCTTTTGGTAAAGGCGCGCCTTCAGAACGGCGTTCAGTTCCGCGCCCGGCTCCTCGCCCCTTTGCAGGGCGGCGGCCAGCCGCCGGTCAAAGTTCTTCTCGTCCATAGCCCCTCGCCTCCATTTCCTTTTTCAGCAAAAGCCGGGCCTTGTGCAGCCGGCTTTTCACCGTGCCTTTGGGCAGCTTTTCGATGCGGGCCACTTCTTCCAGCGGAAGCCCGGCCCCGTAGGCCAGCAGCACCGCCGCCCGGTACTTGTCCGGCAGGCGCTCCACCGCCGCGGCCAGGGCGCGGCGCTCCGCCGCCGCCAGCGCCGCCGCCTCCGGCTCGTCGCCCCCGGCAAGGGGCGGCGGGTCGTCGCCGTCCAGCTCCACCGGCCGGGCGATGGCCGCCCGCCGGCTGCGCTTGCGCGCTTCGTTGCGCCACAGGCCGGTGGCCACGCTGTAGAGCAGCGCCCGGGGATTGCGGCCCTCGTCCGGGGCAAGGTCCAGCTCCAGCATCCGAAGGAAGGTCTGCTGGTAGAGGTCCTCCCCGTCGGGGCCGAAGCCGGCCAGCCGCCGGCAATAGCGGTAAAGCTCTGTTCCGTAGCTGCCCAGCAGCTGCTCCACCTGACATGCCTGCACGGGGCCCACCTCCTTGTTTGTTTGAACCAGGCGCCTGTTTCGCTTTGTAGTCGTCGCCAAAAGGGCGGCGGTTCATTTTTTCTGCAAAAAAAATCCGGGTCCCCGGCGGGGCCCCGGATGGGTCGCTCGAATTTCAGCCCAGCACCACCAGTTCCGGCGGCGCGAGGAAGCGGAAGGGCACCCCGCTCATGCCGATGCCCCGGCTGACATACAGCTGGGCCGCCCCCGGCCCCTGGGGCCGGTAGAGGCCGTAGGGGTAGAACTTGCCCCCCGGCGGCAGGATGAGCCGGGTGAGCACCGGCAGCCGCACCTGGCCGGCGTGGCTGTGGCCGCTGAGCATCAGGTCCGCCTTTTTCAGCGGCAGATAGCGGGCCTTGTCCGGCATGTGGCACAGACAGACGCGCCAGCCGCCGGCGGGCATGCGGCGCAGCGCCCGCCCGTCGGAATAGGGCGAGAGGCCGCAGAGCGCCACCCCCGGCGCAGGATACACCACCTCGTCCCACAGGACGGTGAAGCCGCCCGCGGCGAACAGCTGCTCAAAGAAGGGGCGCGCGCCCTGGCGCACATCGTGGTTGCCCAGCACCGCGTACTTGCCTTTGGGGGCGCGGATGCGCCGCAGCTGCCGCGCCAGCTCGGGGAAGGGCAGGGCCCAGGCGTCCCGCAGGAATTTGGAGAAAAAGTCGCCGCCGAAGAGCACAAGGTCGGGCTTCAGGGCATTGATGCGCTCCACCACCGCCTCCAGCCGCTCGGGCGCGCCGGCGCGACGGATGTGCAGGTCGCTGAAAAACACCACCCGCAGCGGCGGCTTTTTTTCCAGCGGCGGCCGGGTGAGGGTCAGCCGCCGGGGTTCCAGCTTCGCGGCGTAGAAGGCGAGGCCCAGCCCCGCGGCGGTGAGGGCCGCGGCGCCGGCCAGCAGCGCGGCGTCCCGCGCCCGGGTCTGCTTCATGGTCAGTACCCCACGATGATGCCGCCGGTCTCGGCGTAGAAGCTGGTCAGGCCGCTGCAGGGCAGCACCACCACTTTGGCGCCGGGCCATTTCTTCTCAATGCCGTTTTTCAGCATCAGGGCGGCCTTTTCGTTCTGGCAGTGGCTGATGACCGCCGGCTCCAGCCCCTGGTAGCCCCGGTGGTCCATCTCTTCCAGCAGCAAAGCCAGCATGCGGGTCTCGCCGCGGGTCTTGTGCAGCATTTCCAGCTTGCCATCCTCGCTGCCGCGGCCCACCGCCCGCATGCTCATCACGCCGGCCATAAAGCCTGCCAGGCGGCTCAAACGGCCGTTCTTCACCAGATTGTCAAAGCTGGCCAGGGCGAACAGCACCTGACGGCCCTGGAACCAGATCTCCCATTGGCGCACCACTTCGCCGAAGGAGAGCCCTTCGGCCACCAGGTCGTTTGCCTTCCAGATGGCCAGGGCCATCTCGCCGCCGGTGGACAGGCTGTCCAGCACATGGATGCGCTTTTCGGGGTGGCTTTCCAGCACCATCTCCCGGGCCACCATGGCGCTGTTGTAGCTGCCGGACAAATTGCTGCTGATGGTGATGGCCAGAACGTTGTCCGCCTGCATGAATTTCTCCGCCCACTCTTCGGGGCTGGGGCAGGCGGTGGTGGAGGCCCCGTTGTAGTTGTGCATGGCGTCCATCATGGCGTCCACATCCAGGGCGGAATTGTCCACAAATTCCCGCTCGCCCACCCGGATCTTCAGGGGCACGGTGGCAAAGCTGAGGCCGGGGGCGGGGTTTTCCAGGCTGCGCAGTTCGCAGGAAGAATCGCTGACGATGATCCAGGACATAGGGCATATCTCCTTTTGCAGCGGGCCGGCGGGCGGCCCATCTGGTATTAAAAACTACATCTCTTTTTATTGTAGCAGTGCGGGGGTGCCCCGTCAAGTGAAAACGCGCAAAATCCCGTGACAAACCGCCCCGTCTGCGGTACAATGATAAAGCATTGCACCCCCCGGCCCGCGAATGGGCGGGCGGCGGGGCCGAAGGGGGAGGAAACAGGGCATGAAAAGGCAAAAAAACGGGGTTTTTCTTGTGCTGGCCGCGGCAGTGCTGATGAGTTTCGGCGGGCTGATGATCAAGGCCATCCCCTGGAACGCCATGGCGGTGAACAGCGGGCGCAACCTGTTCGCGGCGCTGGTCACCTTCGGCTATATGAAGGCCGCGGGGCTGCCGGTGCGGGCGAACCGCACGGTGCTGGGGTGCGCGGCGTGCATCACCGCCTGCAACGTGGCCTACACCCTGGCCACCCGGCTCACCACCGCCGCCAACGCGGTGGTGCTGCAATACACAAGCCCCGTGTTCATCCTTTTGTATCTTTGGGTGTTCTTCAAGCAGAAGCCCCGGCGGCTGGACCTTGCCGCCTGCGGCGTGGTGTTCGCCGGCATGGCCTGCTGCTTTGCCGGCAGCCTGGAGGCGGGGGGCATGGCGGGCAACGTGCTGGCGGTGGCCGCCGCCAGCTGCTACGCCGTGGTGTTCATGGTGAACATGTTCCCCGGGGCGGACAGCTTTTCCAGCTACTTTTTCAGCCAGGTGCTGGGGTTTGCCGTGGGCCTGCCCTGGCTGGCCGCCGAGCCGAACATGAGCGCCGCCAGCTGGGGCGCCATCGCGCTGATGGGCACGGTGCAGGTGGGCGCGGCCTACATCCTCATGGCCCGGGGCCTTGCCACCACCGCGCCGGTGGCGGCAAACCTCGTGTGCATGACCGAGCCGGTGCTGAACCCGGTGTGGGTGGCCCTGTTCTGGGGCGAAAGGGTGGGCCCCATGAGCCTTCTGGGCATCGCCGTGGTGCTGGCGGGGCTTTTGTTCTACAACCTGGCCGGCGCGAAAAAGCGGGAGCAGGCCGCCGGGGTGAAATAACCGGCCCCCGCCCGCTCGTATATAGAATATGGGCGGCGGGCGGCGGCATATTCCGCCCCTTCGCGGAAAATACTGATATTGGATAAGAGACTGTGAATTTTCTGTGGCCTTGCTTGCGCGGGGCCTGCCGCTGGGGTATAATACTCATTGTATACCATTTGGACAAAGAGGGAGAGAAAATGGCTACCTACCGGGAATTCCGCGAGCAGGTGAAACGCCGCCGCCGGCGCAAGTTCATCCTGCGCCTGTCGCTGCTGATCGTCGCTGCCGCCGCCGTGTGCGGGGTGGCGTTCTTCGCACTGTACACCGTGCTCACCGGCGCGGGCTGGACCCCCGGCAACGGGCAGCTGGTGGCCTCCGGCAGCGCCTCCGCTTCCGACGCGTCGCAGCCCGCCTCCGCCTCCGGGAGCGGCTCTTCCTCCGAAGACGGGCAGGGCGGCCAGCCCGCCGCCACCTGGAACACCTCCACGCCGGTGGAGGCCACCCTGGACCAGACCGTCTCCGGCGCGGACTACCGCATGCTGGCGGTGGGCGCCAACGCCGCCGTGGACTACAGCTTTTTTGACCGCGCCGCCATCCTGGGCGACAGCGTCAGCCAGGGCTGGAACATCTATGAATCCCCCATGAAGGCCCACGCCTTCGTCTGCGCCTACAAGAGCATCGGCCCCAGCGCGGTGGTCAACAAGCAGACCGCCAACCCCGGCGAGGCGTCCGGGCGGGGCGAAGAAAACATCTACGACACCATCATCAATTCCAAGCCCCTGCGCCTTTACATCCTGCTGGGCACCAACGCCCTCGTGCGGGACGGCGAGGCCACCGAGCAGTCTTTCCTGAGCTACTACGGCCAGATGCTGGACATGTTCAAGGCGGACCTGGGGGACGAAGTGGACATCTACGTCCAGTCCATCACCCCGGTGCGCCCCGGCGCCAGCCAGCCCGGCCTTTACAAAGAGCGCATCCAGCGGGTGAACACCCAGCTGGCGGTGATGGCCCGGGAGAAGGGCTGCCACTTTGTGAACATCTATGAGGTGCTGCAGGACGCCAACGGCGACCTGCGGGAGGATCTGGCCGCCGCCGACAAGGTGCATCTGAACCAGAACGCCTACCCCATCATGGCCGAGTACCTGGCCACCCACACTGCCTGAAGTTTCAAAGGAGGCCGGCATGGCCAGCTACCGTGAATTCCGAAGAGAGACCATCGCCCGCCGCCGGCGGCGCCAGACCCGCCGGGGCCTGACCCTGGCGCTGGCGGTGCTGGTGCTGCTGGGCCTGGCCTGGGTCATCACCTGGGCCATCGAGGCCGTGAGCGGCAAGGGGGAGGGCGCCGATGCCAACAGCGCCCTGGACCCGGGCGCCACCGGCCTTGCGGGCAGCGTGCTCGCGCCCCTGCCCATGGAAAACCCGGTGACCGAAACGGGCGGCGGGGTGCAGTTCGCCAGCATGGGCCCGGTGCAGCAGACCGACGGCTGGAGCTACACCGGCCTTGACTATGAAAAGATCTGCCTGCCCGCCTGCGGCCGGGTGGACAACACCTATTTCTCCACCGCCCTGTTTCTGGGCGACAGCGTCACCGAGGGCCTGGGCCTCTATGAGAACCCGGTGAAGGGCGTGGCCACGGTGCGCGGCTACCGGGGCGCCACCCCCGGCGACGTGGTGAACCGGGTGGTGATGACCGACTACAACACCGGCGAGGAATCGGTGCCGCTGGACGTGGCGGCCCAGATGAACCCCAAAAGCATCTACCTGATGTTCGGCGCCAACGCCCTGGCCGCCCGGGACGGCGAGGCCGTTGAGGACAGCTTCATCGCCTACTACGGCCAGATGATCGACCTTGTGCGCCAGGCGGCCCCCGAGGCGGACGTCTACGTCCAGACCATGACCCCGGTGGCGGCGGACTATTCCAGCGCCGGCATCTATAAAGAGCGCATCCAGCGGGTGAACGAAAAGCTGGCGGCGCTGGCGCTGGAAAAGGGGGCCTATTTCGTGGACGTCTATTCCGCCCTGGCGGACGAGAACGGCGACCTGGTGGCGGAGTACTCCTCCGACGGCCTGCACATGGTGGCCGCGGGCTACAAGGCCTGGGCGGACTGCCTGGCCGGCCATGTGGCCTACAGCGCGGATAACCCCTATGTGATGGGCAGCGAATACTACATTGCAAAATAAACAGAAAAGGCACGGGACGCGTCCCGTGCCTTTTTTCGTTTATGCTTTGCGGCGAAAGAGCGGCAGCTGCCGGCGCTTCGGGCGATGTGTTCTTTTCTCAGATGGGCCTGTTCATGTTTTTCTCCTCAAAGGCGGGGCGGGCGGTTCATTCCGCCTCGTCCCGCTCGGTCTCCCGCACGATGTACACCGGGCGGCGCTTGACTTCCATGTAGGTCTTGGCCAGATACTGGCCCAGCACCCCCATGCAGAACAGCTGCACGCCGCTGCACAGAAAGATGATGCAGACCATGCTGGGCCAGCCGCTGGTGGGGTCGCCGAAGAGCATGGTGCGCACAATGATGAAAACGATCATCACAAAGGCCAGCGCGCAGAAGGCGATGCCCACGAGGCTGGCCAGCGCCAGGGGCGCGGTGGTGAAGGCCACGATGCCCTCCAGCGAGTAGAGGAACAGTTTCCAGAAGCTCCACTTGGTCTCGCCGGCCACCCGTTCCACATTCACATACTCCAGCCACTTGGTCTTGAAGCCCACCCAGCCGAAGATGCCCTTGGAAAAGCGGTTGTACTCCGGCAGGGCCAGGATGGCGTCCACCATCCGCCGGCGCATCAGCCGGTAGTCCCGCGCGCCGTCCACGATGTCGGCGTCGCTGAGGCGGTTGATGATCTTGTAGAACATCCGGGCAAAAAAGCTGCGGATGGGCGGCTCGCCCTTGCGGTTGGTGCGGCGGGTGGCGGCGCAGTCGTAGTCCTCTTGCAGCAGCGCGTCCAGCATCCGGGGCAGAAGGGCGGGCGGGTCCTGCAGGTCCGCGTCCATCATGGCCACATAGTCGCCCTTCGCGGCTTTTAGCCCCGCCAGGATGCCCGCCTCCTTGCCGAAGTTGCGGGAAAAGCTGATGTAGCGCACCCGCTTGTCCTGCCTGTGCAGCCGGCGGGCGATGGCGAGGGTGCCGTCCCTGGAGCCGTCGTCCACAAAAATAAATTCGAACTCCGCCCCGTGGCTGGTTTTCATCTCCCCGGCCACCCGGCAGATCTCCTCATAAAAGTAAGGCAGCGCCTCCTGCTCGTTGTAGCAGGGCACCACGATGGAAAGCAGCATTCCGCCACCGCCTTTGCGTTTTTCTTCATTCTATCACAAAGGCAGGGGCACGGCAAGCGGGCGGCGCAGGGGGCTAAATTGTAAAAAAACTGTGCCCAGTCCACAAAATGAATTGTTTTATCAACTCTTTTTTGGTATAATATTCAATCATGCGGCGGTATCGGCCGTGCTGAAAAAGGGGGCGTGCCGGGTGAAGGGCTGGATGAACGCGCTGCGGGAACTGGCCTGGCTCACGCAGCTTGGGTTTTCGCTGGTCACGCCGCCGTTTTTGTGCGCCTTCGCCGCCTGGTGGCTCATCGACGCCAAGGGCTGGCCCGCCTGGGTCATGGCGCCGGCGCTGGTTTTGGGCCTGGGCGCGGCGGCGGCGTCCTTCTGGGGCTTCTACCGCTATGTGCAGCGCAGGAACAAACCGGATCAGAAGGGCCCCGCCGCATTCAACGACCATGTTTGAAAGAGAGGAACGTCCGGATGAAACTGCAGCCGGCTGTGAAAAAAGAGACCGCCCACATCGCCCTTGGCGTGGCGGTGGGGGTGGCGGCGATGCTCGCCGTGTTCGCCCTTTTGGGGCGTTTTGACTACACGGTGGCCCTGGGGGGCGTGCTGGGCGGCGCGGTGGCGGTGCTCAACTTCCTGCTTTTGGGGCTCACGGTGCAGAAGATCACCCGCGAGACGAACGAGGAACGGGGCCGCAAGCTCATGCAGTTTTCCTACAGCATGCGCATGCTGGTGATGGCCCTGTGGCTGATCCTGGCGGTCAGCATGCCCTTCCTCCACTGGGTGGCGGCGGCGCTGCCGCTGCTTTTCCCCCGTCTGACCATCGCGGTGATGCAGCTGACGGGCGTTTACAAAAAGGAACAAGACAACGAGGAAAAGGGGGAACAAGTCGACCATGAACGTTGAGATCACCGGCCCGAAGATCCTTTGGGAGTCCTCCTGGTCGGTGCCGCTGCTGGGCAAGTTCCAGCTCACCGAGAGCCTGCTGAACGCCTGGATCATCCTGGCGGCCATCGCGCTGCTGTGCTGGTGGCTGGGCCGGGGCCTGACCGTGGACAAGATCAGCAAAAAGCAGGCGGTGGCAGAACTTTTGGTCACCACCTGCAAGAACTTCGTCATCGGCAACATGGGCCAGCGCTACGCCCACTTCGTGCCCTTCATCGGGGCGCTGTTCAGCTATTCGGCGCTGTGCAGCCTGTCCAGCCTGATCGGGCTGTACCCCGCCACCAGCGACCT
>NZ_CALXHK010000062.1:0-10767 GCF_944388085.1 Candidatus Allofournierella excrementigallinarum
CACAGACCCGCACGGCGGCTGGGCACTGGGCCGGCGCATCGATGGCGGCCAGGCCGAGTATGTGCGGGTGCCCTATGCGGACCAGGGCCTGAACAAGATCCCGGACGCGGTGAGCGACCGGCAGGCGCTGTTTGTGGGCGACGTGCTGGCCACCGGCTACTGGGCGGCGCGCATCTCCGAGATACAGCCCGAGGACACGGTGCTCATCATCGGAGCGGGGCCCACCGGCCTGTGCACCCTTCAGTGCGTGCTGCTGCACCGGCCCCGGCGGGTCATCGTCTGCGATGTGGATGAGAGCCGCCTTGCCTTCGTGCGCGCCCACTGGCCCGATGTGCTGACCGCCGCCCCCGAGGGCCTCAAGGAGTTCGTGCTGGCGCACAGCGACCACGGCGGCGCCGATGTGGTGCTGGAAGTGGCGGGCAGCGACGCAACCTTCCGCATGGCGTGGGACTGCGCGCGCCCCAACGCCATCGTCACGGTGGTGGCCCTCTACGACGGGCCGCAGGTGCTGCCTTTGCCGGAGATGTACGGCAAAAACCTCATCTTCAAGACCGGCGGCGTGGACGGCTGCGACTGCGAAGAGACCCTGCGCCTTATCGCGGAAGGCAAGATCGACACCACCCCGCTTATCACCCACACCTATCCCCTGAAGGACATTGCCGCGGCCTATGACCTGTTTGAAAACAGGCGGGACGGCGTGATCAAGGTGGCGGTTTCCATCGGCTGAACGGCACTGTGAAAAACAAGGAGGCGGCCCCGCGCCATGGCGCGGGGCCGCCTCCTTGTTTGCTTTGTGGTCCGGGCCTGCCTCACGGGCGGCTGCCGTAGTCCCGGGGGCCGTAAATGGCCGTGCCGATGCGCACGATGGTGGCCCCTTCCAGGATGGCGGCCTCAAAGTCGCCGCTCATGCCCATGGAGAGGGTGTCCGGCAGGACCGTCTGGTAGTGCTTTTCCTGCAGGCGGGTCAGCAGGCCGCGCATCTCAGCAAAAAAGGCGCGGGTCTCGTCGGGGGTGGCCCCGGCGGGCGGAATGGCCATCAGGCCCCGCAGCCGCAGGTTCGCCGCCGCCTCGGCGGCCTCTGCCAGGGGCCACAGCCCCTCGGGGGCGACGCCGCTCTTGCTGGCCTCGGCGCCGATGTTGATCTCGATGAGGATGTCCTGGGTCAGCCCCAGCCGGGCGGCGGCGGCGTCCACCTTGCGCAGCAGGTGTTCGCTGTCCACGCTCTCGATCATGGAGACGCGGCCCACCACCTTGTTCACCTTGTTGGTCTGCAAATGGCCGATGAAGTGGCTCGGCTTGCCAAGATAGGCTCCCGCATCGCTCTTTTCCACCAGCTCCTGCTCGTGGTTCTCGCCGAACAGGTCGATGTCCAGCAGGGCGCTCTCCCGCACCTCCTCCACCGTGCGGGTCTTGCAGGCGGCGCACAGCAGCACATCCGCCGGGTCACGCCCCGCGGCGCGGGCCGCCTGCGCCATGCGGGCGCGGATGCCCTCCACCGCACGGGCCATTTGTTCCTTCGTTGCCAATGAAAAAACCTCTTTCCCACAGCCCTTCTTCGGGGTCACGTTTGCAGATGGACGGCGCGCTCGCCGCCGATGTATTTCGGCTGGCAGCGGGCGCACAGAAAATGCGCCCTGCCGATGCGGCCGCCCTCTTTTTTCTGTGCCTACAGCATAGCATCGCGGCCGGGGTATGTCAAATCGCGCCAGGCCCTTCCGCCAGGCCCTATATATATGTATATGTTTAAAGGCTACTCCGCTTTTGACGCCAACGGCCCCGCCGGCGTCAAAAGCGGAGGCTTTTTAAAAATGTACATTTCCGGATTTTGACTTTCCGTTTTTTGAATCAGAAAAAACTGTCAAAATGCATTCCCTGTGAACAAACGTGAATATTATTTAACAGAGGCCCCCGCATTTGGTTTTATCAGGTGATGTGCATATTCATTTATTCACAGAATTTGGAACTTTATGCGCTTTCTTTGATTAAAGTGCTGAAAATCTTTCCCATAAAGGGAAATAAAGTTGGTGAAATCGTACAATTTGTGATATAATAAAAGTCCAATGAGGGGCCTTAGAAAAAGCTATTATAATGGCAGATCATGAACTTGGTCCCACTTTCGCGCGGGTGGCATCCAAAATCCACATTCATGTACATTTTAAAAGTAGGAGAAGCTATGAAAGGTATTTGTGTTCGCAGTGAGATCAATCCCCTGAAGAAAGTTCTTCTTCATCGCCCCGGCAGGGAGCTGCTGAATCTGACCCCCGATCGTCTTCCCGAGCTTCTTTTCGACGACATCCCCTTCCTGAAGGTCGCCCAGCAGGAGCACGACGCCTTCGCCCAGATCCTGCGGGACAACGGCACCGAGGTGGTCTACCTGGAGGACCTGATGACCGACGTGCTGAACCTGCACCCCGAGCTGGTGGAGCCCTTCCTGTATCAGTGGCTGTCCGAGGGCAACATCAAGACCCGCCGCTGGCAGGATAAGCTCTATGAGTACCTGGTCAGCAACTTCAAGGGCAAGGCCCTGGTGGAGAAGACCATGGAAGGCATCACCCTGAAAGAGATGGGCGGCGCTTCCGCCTACTCCCTGCAGGACCTGATCGCCCCCGCCGACGACCTGATCGTCGATCCCATGCCCAACCTCTACTTCACCCGCGATCCCTTCGCCTCTGTGGGCAGCGGCGTGTTCCTGCACAAGATGCGTTTCCCCACCCGCTGCCGTGAGACCATCTACGCCGATTACATCTTCAAGTATCATCCTGACTTTGAGGGCCTGATCACCCGCTACTACGACCGCGACTTCCACGCCAACATCGAGGGCGGCGACGTGCTGAACCTGACCGGGGACACCCTGGCCATCGGCATCTCCCAGCGCACCAGCCCCGACGCGATCGAGATCGCGGCCCGCAACCTGTTCACCGATCCCAATGCCAAGATCCGCACCGTCCTGGCCTTCGACATCCCGGCCTGCCGTGCGTTCATGCATCTGGATACCGTGTTCACCCAGATCGATGTGGACAAGTACACCGTGCATCCCGCCATCCTGGGCCCCCTGACCGTCTACGAGATCACCCCGGGCAAGGACGACCCCGCCGATCTGCAGATCAACCGGGTGGATTCCGATCTGGAGCACATCCTGGAGAAGTACACCGGCGTGGAGAAGGTCCAGCTGATCTACTGCGGCGGCGACGACCTGATCGCCGCAGCCCGCGAGCAGTGGAACGACGGCTCCAACACCCTGTGCATCGCTCCCGGCAAGATCGTTGTGTATCAGCGCAACGACGTGTCCAACGCCATCCTGCGCGACGCCGGCATCACCGTTCTGGAGATGCCTTCCGCCGAGCTGAGCCGTGGCCGCGGCGGCCCGCGCTGCATGTCCATGCCTCTGATCCGGGCAGAATAATCAACGACGAAAAAACCATCTTATTCCTTAAGGAGGAAATTACACTATGGGAATCAACATTAGAGGCCGCAGCTTCCTGACCCTGCTGGACTTCACCCCCGACGAGATCAATTACCTGCTGGACCTGTCCGCCGAGTTCAAGCGGATGAAGAACAACGGTGTGGAGCACAAGTGGCTGACCGGCAAGCAGGTCGTCCTGCTGTTTGAAAAGACCTCCACCCGCACCCGCTGCGCCTTTGAAGTGGGCGCCCGCGACCTGGGCATGGGCGTGACCTTCCTGGATCCCGGTTCTTCCCAGATGGGCAAGAAGGAGTCCCTGGCCGACACCGCCAAGGTGCTGGGCCGCATGTACGACGGCATCGAGTACCGCGGCTTCAAGCAGTCTGTGGTCGAGGATCTGGCCCGTTACTCCGGCGTGCCCGTGTGGAACGGCCTGACCGATATGTTCCATCCCACCCAGATGCTGGCCGACATCATGACCGCCCGCGAGGAGTTCGGCGATCTGCGCGGCCGCAAGCTCACCTTCTTCGGCGACGCCCGCAACAACGTGGCCAACTCCCTGATGGTGGTCAGCGCCAAGCTGGGCATGCACTTCTGCGCCTGCGGCCCCAAGGACCTGATGCCTTCTGCCGAGCTGGTCGAGAAGTGCCAGGCCGTTGCCGCCGAGACCGGCGCCGTGCTGGAGTTCACCGACGACGTGAAGAAAGGCGCCGAGAACTGCGACATCGTCTACACCGACATCTGGGTCTCCATGGGCGAGCCCGACGAGATCTGGGCCGAGCGCATCAAGCTCCTGCTGCCCTACCAGGTGAACAAGGAACTGATGGCCATGGCCAAGCCCACCGCCATCTTCCTGCACTGCCTGCCCTCCTTCCATGACCTGGAGACCACCGTTGGCCAGGACATCTACAAGAAGTTCGGCCTGCCCGCCATGGAAGTCACCGACGACGTGTTCCTGGGCAAACAGGCCCGCCAGTTCAACGAGGCTGAGAACCGTATGCACACCATCAAGGCTGTGATGTACGCGACTCTGAAGTAAGACTATGGGTAAGAGGATCGTAGTGGCGCTGGGGGGCAACGCCCTTGGAAATACCCCCGAAGAACAGCTGAAGCTGGTGCAGGAGACCGCCAAGCCCATCGTAGACCTGGTGGAAAAAGGCTACGAGGTCATCATCGGCCACGGCAACGGCCCCCAGGTGGGCATGATTAACCTGGCCATGGAGTTTTCCGCCAACAAGGGAGGCAACACCCCGTATATGCCGTTCCCCGAGTGCGGCGCCATGACCCAGGGCTACATCGGCTATCACCTGCAGCAGGCCATCCAGGCCGAACTGAACGCCCGCGGCATCCGCAAGCCCTGCGCCACCGTGGTCACCCAGGTGGTCGTGGACGAGAAGGATCCCGGTTTTGCCAAACCCACCAAGCCCGTGGGCAGCTTCTACACCAAGGAAGAGGCCGACGCCATCGCCGCTGAGAAGGGCTTCATCTTTGTGGAGGACGCCGGCCGGGGCTACCGCCGGGTCGTTCCTTCCCCCATCCCGCAGCGCATCGTGGAGCTGGACGTGGTGGAGCAGCTGGTGTCTGCCGGCGCCATCGTGATCACGGTGGGCGGCGGCGGCATCCCCGTGGTGGAGACCGAGACCGGCCTCAAGGGTGTGGCGGCCGTCATCGACAAGGACCGTGCAAGCGCTCTGCTGGCCCGGGACGTGAAGGCTGACGAGCTGATCATCCTCACCGCAGTGGACCGCGTGTGCATCAACTTCAACAAGCCCGGCCAGCAGGAGCTTGCCTCCATGACGCTGGCAGAGGCCGAGGAGTACATCGGCCAAAAGCAGTTCGCGCCCGGCAGCATGCTGCCCAAGGTGCAGTCCTGCATGGAGTTCGTCAAAGGCAACACCAAAGGCGGTGTTGCGCTCATCACCTCCCTTGCCCGGGCGGCGGACGCCCTGGAAGGGAAAACCGGCACCATCATCAAACCGTAAATTTCCCGAAAAGTAAAAATCGCTTTACGAAAAGAGGAGAAATAGTATGGGCAACAAGAAAAAACGCCGTTCGCTAAGCACATTTGCGATCCTGATCGTTGTGCTTCTGCTCGTGTCCGCCGCCACCTGGCTGGCCAGCGGCCAGACCTACACCGACGCAGAGACCGGTGAGCAGGCCGTCGTGACCGGCGCGAGCCTCAGCGATATCCTGATGGCCCCCATCGGCGGCTGGCACGACGCCGGCGATGTGATCGGCTTCGTGTTCTGCCTTGGCGCCTTCCTGTCCATCCTGAACGCCACCGGCGCTCTGGAGACCGGCATCCATGTGCTGGTGAAAAAGCTCCATGGCAAAGAGCTGGCCCTTGTTTGGATCCTGATGTTCCTGTTCTCTGTGGGCGGCACTACATACGGCATGGGCGAGGAGACTGTTGGCTTCTACATCCTGCTCGCAGCCACCATGATGGCCGCCGGCTTCGACCCGCTGGTCGGCGCCGCGACGGTGCTGCTGGGCGCCGGCTCCGGCGTTCTGGGCTCCACCATCAACCCCTTCGCCACCGGCGCTGCGGTTGCCGCCGCCGGCGTGGACGTGAACATGGGCATCGTTTACGTCGAGGCCATCATCCTGTGGCTGGCCACCTACTTCATCTCCGCACTGTTCGTTACCCGTTACGCCAAAAAGGTCAAGGAGGGCAAAGGCTCCATCCTGACCGCCGACCAGCTGGACGAGTGCAAAAAAGCTTACGGCGCTTCCTCCGAGATCGACGCCAACGTCAAGCTCACCGGCCGCCAGAAGGGCGTGCTTGTGATCTTCGGCCTGTCCTTCGTGGTCATGATCCTGGGCTTCATCCCCTGGGGCTCCCTGAACGAGGGCATCTACAACACCCTGAGCTTCTCCCACTGGCTCACCGGCAACGGCTTTGGCGACTGGTGGTTCGATGACGCCGCCACCTGGTTCCTGCTCATGGGCCTGCTGATCGGCCTCATCGGCCTGGAAGACAAGAGCAGGCTGATGCCCTGCATCGTGGCCGGCTTCGCGGATATGATCAGCGTCAACCTGGTCATCGCGCTGGCCCGCGCCACCACCGTTATCATGAGCACCACCGGCCTGGGCACCTGGCTGGTCGAGGCTTCCGTCACCGCGCTGTCCGCTTCCGGCCTGCCGGCTCCTGCCTTCGGCGCTCTGGACTACCTGCTCCACATCGGCCTGAGCTTCCTGGTTCCTTCCTCCTCCGGCCTGGCGAGCCTGTCCGCCCCGATCGTTTCGCCGATCGTTGCCGGCATGGGCTGGTCTGTGGAGACTTCCATCATGATCAACGTCGCTGCCAACGGCCTGGTCAACCTGTTCACCCCCACCTGCGGCTTCATCATGGGCGGCCTGGCTCTGGCCCGTGTGCCCTACGAGACCTGGCTGAAGTGGGCTGGCAAGCTTCTGGCCATCATCGCAGTGGTTGCCGGCGTGGTCCTGACTGTGGCTATGCTCGTTCTGAGCTGATGGCGCTCTAAGCAAAAATCTTACTCCCTCATTTCATAGGAAAACCGGCCGTATCTCCCGCGTATACGGCCGGTCTTTCCTGTTCCTTTCTGCAAACTCTCAAAAAAAGGCGAAGGTGATGCATTTTGAACAGACTGATAACCCTTCAGGAGAATCTTTCCGACGCATACGATCCGGTCACGATCTGCTCCTTTGACTACGAGGCCATCCAGGCGGCCACCAAGCCCCTGATCCACCAGTCCGCCCGCTTTTTGTACATCAAAAAGGGCAGAGGCGTCATCGAGATCAGCGGCGTGCGCTACGACATCCGCCCCAACATGCTGGTGGCCATCACACCCTGGACCATCTCGGAGATCACCGAGGTGACCGCGCCCATCCAGCTGATGCGGATCGTTTACGATTACCAGTACATAAACTCCGTCCTGAAGGGCGTATCCGGTCTGGAGGAAGACAGCTCCGAACTGCTGCAGTTCTTGTCCATGGAGCCGGTGGCCTACCTGGACTCCGTCCAGACAGATTACATCGACCTGCTGACCGAGCAGCTGCGCGCTGAACTGGGCGTGGAGTCCACCCACAGCGCCCCCACCGCCCAGCCCCTCTCTCAGCTGTACGTCACCAACAAACTGGTCGAATTGATGATCCTGTACCGGCGGTACGTGATGGCCGTACGGGGCGAAAAGGATTATGAAAAAGGCATTTCCCAGGAAAACGCCATCCTCAGCTACATCTATGCCCATGCCGCCGAAAAGCTCACCCTCAGCAGCGTGGCCGGGGCCTTCTTCATTTCCGAATCCACCCTTTCCAAGCGCATTTCCGACATCACCGGCACCACCTTCACCAAGCTGCTCACCAGCATCCGCATCGAAAAGGTCTCCGACTTTTTGGTCTACACTGACCTGACCCTGGACGAGATCGCCGCCCTCACCGGCTTTGTGGACGCCTCCCATCTCTCCAAGCACTTCACCTCCAAGGTGGGCGTGACCCCCATCAAGTTCCGCAAAATTTACGGCAAATCCAAGACCAAGTTCAACCGCACCAACAAGAACATCGCCTTTGAGATAGCGGACTACATCCACCAGAACTACGCCCAGGAAAAACTGAGCGCCGGCGAGGTGGCGTCCAAGTTCGGCATCTCGGTGGCTGAGATGAACCGCCTGATGCTCTATTATTCCACCATGAACTTCGAGGCGCTGCTCAACTTCGTGCGCATCAACCGGGCCTGCGAGCTGCTGGTTTCCACCGATTACTACGTCATCGACGTGGCCTTTGAGGTGGGCTACAACAACATCAAGACCTTCAACATCAATTTTTTCAAGTACAAGGGGATGACCCCTTCGGACTTCCGCAACCGCATCACACTGCAAAAACCCGACGGCAGCGAGACCGGCAAAACCAAGAAAAGAACCACCCGAAAGGCCGAAAAAGAGGAATAGGCCGCCGCTTCTCCGGCCATGGATGCAACAATATACAATTTTTTGGTTCTATTGTGTATGGACATTCCCGATGATCTGTGATAATCTATATCGAACGAGTGCATTTCTTGCAATGGCCTATCGCTGACCTGGCCGCGAGGGAAGGCCGTGGAGGTACCCCATGAGGGAAGAACGGCAAAAACTGATCCTGGAACTGATCCTCACCCAGCCCGTGGAGACCCAGCAGCAGTTGATGGAGCTTCTGCGGCAGCGTGGGTTCCACTGTACCCAGGCCACCCTGTCCCGGGACATTCGGGCGCTGCATCTGTATAAATCCAGCGTGCCGGGCGGCGCGCCCCGCTATGCGGTCAATGCGCTGGATGCTGCCAGCGAGGACAAAGACAAGATGACGAGCATCGCCCGTCTGGGCATCCGTTCTTTTGATAAGGTCGACAATTTCATTGTGATCAAGACCCTTCCGGGCATGGCGAAAGCGATCTGCACCTGTGTGGACGTGTTGGACGACAGCGAGCGCCTGGTGGGCCGCGTGCCCGGCAACAACACGGTGCTGGTGGTCATGCGAGGTCCGCAGGAAGCGGACGAAATGTGCAAAACGCTGGAAGAACTGGTGGCAAGAAAGGGCTGAGCCTTTCCCGCCCCTGATTTCGCAAACTCGTTCACTTGGGAGGAAAGTACCTGTATGAGCAACTTTGAAGGAAAGATCTATGACGTTACCAAACAGGCCGTGAAGGAAGTTTACGGCCTGGACGTGGGGCCCGACACTCTGGTGGTGGAAGTTCCCCGCAACAAGGACAACGGCGACTACGCCACCGGCGTTGCCATGAAGCTGGCCCGCGAACTGCACAAGAACCCGGTGGAGATCGCCGAGGCCATTGCGGCAAAGCTGCGCGAGCTGCTGCCCGAGGCGGAGTCCGTCATGGTGGCAAAGCCCGGCTTCATCAACTTCAAGCTGAGCAGCGAGGCGCTGACCAGCCTGATCAACCATGTCCTGGACCAGGGCGATGGCTACGGCCAGAACGAATCCGGCAAGGGCGTGCGCATCCTGGTGGAGTGGGTGTCCGCCAACCCCACCGGCGACCTGCACTGCGGCCATGCCCGCAACGCCGCCTGGGGCGACTCCATCTGCCGCCTGCTGGAAAAGAGCGGCTACGACGTGCTGCGCGAGTTCTATGTGAACGACGCCGGCAACCAGATCGTCATGCTGGGCGAGTCTTTGGTGTCCCGCTATTTTGAATTTTTCGGCAAGGAATACCCCCTGCCCGAGAACGGCTACCACGCCGACGACGTGAAGCAGATCGCCCAGGACATCGCCAGGGAAGACGGCGACAAGTGGCTGACCGCCGACCCGAGCGAGCGCCTGCATTACTTCATGCAGCAGGGCATCGACCGCGAGCTGGCCAAGATCGACCGCGACCTGAAGCTCTACCGCGTGAACATCACTTCCTGGATGCACGAGACCTTCTTCTATCAGAACGATATGAAGCGCATCAAGGACTGCCTGAAGATGATGGACGACAAGGGCCTGCTGTACGAGAAGGACGGCGCTTTGTGGTTCAAGAGCACCGACTACGGCGACGACAAGGACCGCGTGCTTCGCAAGAGCGACGGCACCCTGTCCTACCTCACCCCGGACATCGCCAACCATGTCTACAAGATGGAGCGCGGCTACCCCGTCATGGTCAACCTGTGGGGCGCCGACCATCACTCCTATGTGACCCGTATGCAGGCGGCCCTCACCGCTTTGGGCTATCCCAAGGGCACGTTGTCTGTGGAACTGATCCAGATGGTCCGCATGGTGGAGGACGGCGTTGAGGTGAAGATGAGCAAGCGCACCGGCAACGCCATCACCCTGCGCGAGCTGTGCGAGGACGTGGGCGTGGACGCTGCCCGCTGGTTCTTCGTCTCCAAGGACATCACCACCCAGATGGACTTTGACATCAAGCAGGCTTCCGCCAAGAACTACGACAATCCCGTTTACTACGCGCAGTACGCCCACTCCCGCATGTGCTCCATCCTGCGCAACCCGGAGATCCCCGCTTTCCATCGTGAAGAAAGCTACGGCCGGCTCACCAACGAAAAGGAGCTGCAGCTGCTGAAGATGATCGGCGAGTTCCCCGGCACGGTGGCCAAGGCTGCCAAGACCCGCAAGCCCAACATCATTGCGGAGTACATCCTGTCTCTGGTGAAGCTGTACCACAGCTACTACAACGTGGTGCATGTGAACAACCCCGACGACCCCGAGCTGACCAACCAGCGCCTGGGCCTGGTCCTCGCCCTGAAGACCACCCTGCGCAACGCCCTGGATCTGCTGGGCGTCGATGCCCCCCAGTCCATGTGATTTCAAACGGGCGCTCCGCCGGGGAGCGGGGCGCCCCCTTATGCGTCCGTAGCTCAGTTGGATAGAGCGTTCGGCTCCGACCCGGAAGGCCGCTGGTTCGAATCCAGTCGGGCGCACCA
>NZ_CALXHK010000063.1:0-10742 GCF_944388085.1 Candidatus Allofournierella excrementigallinarum
CCCCTCACCATTATACCGCATTCCCTTTCCTTATACGAGAAAAAGACCACCGATAGGTGGCCTTTTTCGACAGGCTGAAGCCCGGCACATGCCGGGCTTTTCTCATTTCTTTTTCTCGCCGAAGCGATATTCGGTGCCGTTCAGAAGGCGTTGAATGTTGGCCCGGTGCATCCAAATCACCAGCACGCCCATGACCAGGGCGCAGAGGGTGGTGAACAGGATGTTGCGCCCGGTGTACCAGCTGTAAAGCCCGGTGAAGATGGGATAGAGCACCGCCACCGTGACCGAGGCAAGGCTGACGATACGGCTGGCAAAGGCGATGGAGAAGAACACCACGGCCAGGGCCAGAAGCACCACCGGCTCGCTGGCCAGGATGGCTCCGGCGGCCACGGCCACGCCCTTGCCGCCCTTGAAGCCGAACCACACCGGCCACAGATGGCCGCACACCGCGCCGATGGCCGCCAGATACCCGGCGTAGATGCCGTTGACCTCCACGCCGCCGGTGAGCAGGGCCCCGGCCCAGCGGCAGAGCGCCACCGCCGCCACCCCTTTCAGCATATCGCCCGCCAGGGTGAGGGCCGCGGCCTTTTTGCCGTAGGTGCGCAGGATGTTGGTGGTGCCTGCGTTGCCGCTGCCCTTGGTGCGGATGTCCTCGTGGTAGAGCAGGCGGCTCACCACCACGCCGAAGTTGACGCTGCCGAAGAGATAGCCCACCAGCAGCGGGATGGCGCCGAGGATGAGGATGATTTGAGTCCAGGTCATGGCGATTAGCCTCCTTTGCGTCGATGCCCGGTGATCACTTGGTGTTTCCGTCGCCCCGCTCGCGGACGATCAGCCGCACGGGGGTGCCTTCCAGGCCGAAGATCTCCCGGATCTGGTTCTCGATGTAGCGCTGGTAGGAGAAGTGGAACAGGTCCCTGCGGTTCACAAAGCAGACGAACGTGGGCGGGCGGGTGGAGATCTGGGTCATGTAGTAGATCTTCAGCCGGCGGCCCTTGTCGCTGGGAGGCTGCACGCGGGCGGTGGCCCGGGCCAGCAGCTCGTTGAGCATGCCGGTGGTCACCCGCAGGGCGTTCTGCTCGTCCACATACTTGATGAGCTGGAACAGACGGTCCACCCGCTGGCCGGTCTTGGCGCTGATGAAGATGATGGGCGCATAGCTCATAAAGCTGAAGTCGTTCATCAGCTTTTTGCGCATGGCGTCCATGGTCTTGTCGTCCTTTTCCACCGCGTCCCACTTGTTCACCGCGATGATGCAGGCCTTGCCCTGCTCGTGGGCATAGCCGGCCACCTTGCTGTCCTGCTCGGTGAAGCCCTCGGTGGCGTCGATCATGATGACGCACACCCGGCTGCGCTCCACCGCCGCCAGGCTGCGCAGCACGCTGTAGCGCTCCACGCCCGCCTCCACCTTGCCCCGCTTGCGCAGGCCGGCGGTGTCGGTGAAGACAAAGCTGCCGTACTGGTTGTCCACATGGCTGTCGATGGCGTCGCGGGTGGTGCCCGCCTCGTTGGCCACGATCATCCGTTCCTCGCCCAGAATGAAGTTCACCAGGCTGGATTTGCCCACGTTGGGCCGGCCGATCACCGCCACGGTGATGCGCTCGTCCTCCTCGCCGCCCTCGCTTCCCTCGGGCAGGTGGGCGCACACCGCGTCCAGCAGATCGCCGGTGCCGTGGCCGTGCACGCTGGACACCGGGAACACCTCGCCCAGGCCCAGGCTGTAGAAGTCATAAAGCTCCATGGGCGGCTCGCCCACCTTGTCGCACTTGTTCACCGCCAGCACCACCGGCTTGCCGCTGCGCATGAGCAGGGAGGCCACGTCCCGGTCCTGGGCGGTGACACCGGCGTTGATGTCGGTGACCATGACGATGCAGTCCGCCGCGTCGATGGCCACCTGGGCCTGCTGGCGGATGTGGGCCAGGATGCCGTCGGCCTCGTTGGGGTCGATGCCGCCGGTGTCCACCAGAAGGAACTCGCGGTTCTGCCACTCGCACTCGCCGAAGATGCGGTCGCGGGTGACGCCGGGGGTGTCCTCCACGATGGCCAGGCGCTGGCCGATCAGTTTATTGAACAGGGTCGATTTGCCCACATTGGGCCGGCCGACCACTGCCACGATGGGTTTTCCCATGTTTGTTCGCCTCCGTTCGTCGGTTGGGGGTGGGGCGCGTCAGGGCAGACGGAAGCCCAGCAGCGCGCGGACCAGCGCCCCGCCGCCGCAGGGCAGCAGGTGCACCTTGACCCCCAGGGCTTTTTCCAGCCGGGGGATGGTCCAGTCGTCCAGAAAGCGGTCCTTTTCGTCCCGCAGCATCACTTCGGGGACGCCCAGATGGCGGCTTTTCAGTTTGCCCTTGCACTGGGCCACGATGTCGGCGGCGGTGACAAGGCCGGTCACGCTCACGTTGCCGCCGAAGAAGTCGTTGCGCACCGGGTGCACCGCCAGCCGCACCTGGGGGTAGCGGCGGCTCAGCGCCTCGACCGACTGGCCGATGAGGGGCGCCGCCAGCGTGCCGGTGACCAGGTCCATCCTGCGGGGCGGCACCGGCCAGCGGGGCCGGTGGGCGTGCAGTTCTTCAAAGAATTCCTCCTGGAACAGCCGCCACATGCCCACGCCGTTTTCCAGCTGGGGGTAGTCCTCATAGAAAGCGTGGGGCGGGATGGGCCGCCCGGCGGCCAGATACCACTCGTCGCCGGGATACACCAGCCGGCAGCCGTATTGCTGCTTGCAGCGGTTGCCCCAGCGCTCCAGGATGTCCAGCACCTCGCGGCTGGCCTGCGCGTCGTAGGCCGTCAAGGGATAAAGGCCCTTGCGGTAGCGGGTCAGCCCGCTGGGCACCGCCGCGATGCTGGCCGCCGCCGGATACAAGGCGCACAGGTCCTCCAGCGTTTTTTCCAGCGCCGCGCCGTCGTTCACGCCCCGGCAGAGCACCAGCTGGAAATTCATTCGGATGCCCGCCTCGGCAAAGCGATCAAGATAGGCCAGCACCTTGCCCGCGTTCCTGTTGGCCATCATCCGCACCCGCAGGTCCGGGTCGGTGGTGTGCACCGAGATGTTGATGGGCGAGATGTGCATCTTGATGATGCGCTCGGCCTCCCGCTCGGAGAGGTTGGTGAGGGTGATGTAGTTGCCGAACAAAAAGGACAGCCGCTCGTCATCGTCCTTGAAATAGAGCGTTTCCCGCAGGCCCTTGGGCATCTGGTCGATGAAGCAGAACATGCAGTGGTTGGCGCAGGAGTGCTTTTTGTCGATCAGGTAGGTCTCGAACTCGCAGCCGAAGGGTTCATACTCCCCTTTTTGGGCCTGCAGGTACTCCAGCTTCCCGCCCCGCTGCACCGCCAGATGCAGCGAAGGGCCGGAGGTATAGAACTGGTAGTCCAGCATGTCGTTGATCTCGTTGCCGTCGGCGCTGAGCAGGGTGTCGCCCGCACGCAGGCCCAGCTTTTCCGCCGCCGAGCCCTTGTTCACGCTTTTGATGCGAACCGCCATTTCCTTCTTGCCGCCTTTCTGCCGGTTGTCAAAAGAAAAAGGGGAAGGCGCTGCCCTCCCCTTACTTCTGCGGGAAGCGGATCACGCTTCCTTCTTGACGATTTCCTTGCCCTTGTAGTAGCCGCAGTTGCCGCATACCTGATGGGGGAGCTTGTACTCGCCGCACTGGCTGCACTTGACCAGAGCGGGGGCCTCCAGCTTCCACACAGAGGAGCGACGCTTGTCGCGCCGTGCCTTGGAAACCTTTCTCTTGGGTACTGCCATTTTAAGCACCTCCTCTAATGTGAATCTTCGCTTAGCAGTTCTTTTAATATAGCAAGCCCTTGGTTTGCGGCAGGCTCTTGAGGCCCTGCCGGACAGCAGGAACAGCCTGCCGCTTTGGGTTGTCCGCAAACGGGGCAAAGCCCTTGACAGTCCGCGCTGCACAGCAGCACGGTGGGGAGCTCCAGCACCAGTTCCTGAAAGGCAAGCTCGTCGATGTCCAGCACGCCTTTTTCGCTGACGGGAAGCTCCAGCTCGCCGCTTTCGAGGTCATCCGGCCCGACGGACCAGTCTCGCTCGATGCTCTGCGAGCGGAACGCGGGCTCGAGGCACCGCGCACAGGGTGCGGTCACCTCCGCATTGAGGCTGAGATGAAGCTGCGCTTTGCCGTTCCCGCCCAGCGCGGCGGAAAACTCGCCGTTGACCGGCCCGACCGGCTCATACCCCGGCCAGTCCCACCCGGAAAGGTCGCATTCCAGCGCCGCCGCATAAGGCACGCGCCCGGTGCGCAGGAACTGTTTCAGGTCAAATTGCATACTTCACCTCAAAAAAGGCCGCCTGATTATTATATCCAATGCGCCCTGCTTTGTCAATAGATAATTTGAAAGCGGGGGTCATTTTTTTGACCCCCGCCCCCGAAGCCTTTTTGCCGGCCTTACAGGTACTTCTTCACGTCTTCGGGCAGGTCTGCGGCCGCCGCGGAGATGGTGATGGTCACGTTGGTGCCGGCGGTGGCGGCCAGGCCCTCCACCTTGGCCAAAAACGCGCCCAGGCCGGCCAGGTCGTGGTTGCAGGTCTTCAGGATGCCGTCGATGAACAGCTCGGTGATGTCGTAGTTGCCGGCCAGAACGCCCGCCACAAAGCCGTAGAGCATTTCATAGCCGCAGATGCCATATCCGTCAAGGTCCACCAGGCGGGCGGCATGGTCGATGTCGAAGGTCAGCTGCATGGACTTTTCAAGGACCACAACATTGCCGCTGGTGGTCTTGGTCACAGTGTTGATGTGATCGATCATCGTTTTGGTCTTGCCGGTGCCTTTGGTGCCAACGATCAGTTTAATCATAGAGAGGGTACCTCCTTTATTTTCGAGGGCGCAAACGGCGGGGCCCGCGCCCATACGGCTCGTGTTTATTATTGCAGCTTTGCTTCCAGCTCAGCCTTGCGGCCCTCGTAGCCGGGCTTGCCCAGCAACGCGAACATGTTCTTCTTGTAGCTCTCCACACCGGGCTGGTCAAAGGGATTGACCCCCAGCATGTAGCCGCTGATGGCGCAGGCCCGCTCGAAGAAATAGATCAGCCAGCCCAGGTCGTACTCGGAAAGGCTGGGCACCTCCAGCAGGATGTTGGGCACATTGCCGTCGGTGTGGGCCAGCACGGTGCCCTGCATCGCCTTGCGGTTGACCACGCTCATGTTCTGGCCCGCCAGGAAGTTCAGGCCGTCCAGGTTCTCGGCGTCCGCCTCGATGAACAGGTCCTTGGAAGGTGTAGCGATGTCCACCACCGTCTCGAACATGACGCGCGCGCCCTCCTGGACGAACTGGCCCATGCTGTGCAGGTCGGTGGAGAAGATGACGCTGGCGGGCATGAGGCCCTTGTTGTCCTTGCCTTCGCTCTCGCCGTAAAGCTGCTTGTACCACTCGTTCATCATGGTGAAGTTGGGCTCGTAGGCGGCCATCAATTCAACGCTTTTGCCCTTGCGGTACAGGATGTTGCGGGCGGCGGCGTATTTGTAGCAGTCGTTGTCCGGCGTGCAGACTGAGTAGGCGGCGCGGGCGTCCGCGGCGCCCTGCATCAGCTTGTCGATGTCGCACCCGGCGCAGGCGATGGGCAGCAGGCCCACGGCGGTGAGCACCGAGTAGCGGCCGCCCACGTCGTCGGGCACCACAAAGGTGGGCCAGCCCTCGTCGTCCGCCTGCTTTTTCAGGGTGCCGCGGGCCTTGTCGGTGGTGGCGTAGATGCGGTTTTTGGCCTCCTCCTTGCCGTAGCGGTCTTCCAGATATTTCTTAAAGACCCGGAAAGCCAGCGCAGGCTCGGTGGTGGTGCCGGATTTGGAGATGACGTTCACGCTCACCCGCTTGCCCTCGCAGCAGGCCAGGATGTCGTTCAGGTAGGCCGGCGAGATGGAGTTGCCGGCAAAGAAGATCTGCGGGGTGTTTTTGCAGGTGCAGTTGTACATCTGGCCCTTGATGGCCTCGATGGCGGCGCGGGCGCCCAGATAGGAACCGCCGATGCCGATGACCACCAGCACGTCGGAATCCGAACGGATCTTCTCGGCGGCCGCCTTGATGCGGGCGAATTCCTCTTTGTCGTAGTTGACGGGAAGATCCACCCAGCCCAGGAAATCGTTGCCGGGGCCGGTGCGTTCTTCCAGCAGTTTGTGGGCCGTTTCCACCTGGGGCCAGATGGCGCCCCACTCGGCCTCGTTCACAAAACCGTTCAGGTGTTTTCCGTTGAATTTTACGCTCATATTCCGTTCTCCCGTCCTCTGCCCCGGCCCGCTGCCGGCAGGGTGCCGCCGGGCGGTGAAAGCTGGGTGTTTGTTTGTTATAACTATACCGTTTTGACCGTACAAAGTCAAGGTGGCCCGCCGGGATTTGCCAAAAAATCAATGGGCCAGCAGTGCGGTCAGCAGGCGCTCAAAGCCAAGGCGCGCCGTCATGGGCCGCACCTCCCCGGCCGCCGTCACCGGCCAGGAGCCCAGCACCGTCCCGCCGCTGCGCACCGTCACCGTGCCCACCTGCTGGCCCGCCGCCAGCGGGGCCGCAAGGGTCCGGGGCAGTTCCAGCTCGGCGGTGAGAGCGCCGCCCTCCCCTTTCTGCACCAGCAGCTTTTGGGGCGCGGCATATTGCAGCCCCACCGTCTCCTCGGCCCCGCCGGTCACCGGCAGGCTGGCGGGGGCGTTTTCCGGCGCGGGGGCGGCCACGTTTTCAAAGTTGGCAAAGCCGTAGTCCAGCAGGGCGGTGGCGGCGTCGAACCGCTCGGCGCTGGAGGCCGCCCCCAGCACCACCGCCAGCAGGTCCAGGCTGTCCCGGCTGGCGCTGACGGAGATGCACACCCCCGCGCCGCTGGTGGTGCCGGTCTTGAGGCCGGTGACGCCCTGGTACCGTTTGAGCAGTTTGTTGGTGTTCAGCAGCTGGGTCTGCCCGCCCCGCAGCGTATCCATCCAGATGGTGGTGTAATCCGTGATCTGGGGATGGTTCAAAAGTATCTCCCGGCTCATGATGGCCACGTCCCGGGCGGTGGAGAGGTGGCCCTCCTCGTCCAGCCCGCAGGCGTTTTTGAAGGTGGTGTTCACCATGCCCAGCTCGGCAGCTTTCTGGTTCATCCGTTCTGCGAAGGCGGGCTCCGACCCGCCGATGAACTCCGCCACCGCCACCGCCGCGTCGTTGGCGCTGGACACGCAGATGGCCTTGATCATCTCGTCCAGGGTGAAGGTCTCCCCCGGTTCCAGCCAGATCTGGCTGCCGCCCATATTATAGGCATGGTCGGAGACGGGCACTGTGTCCTGCAAACTCACCTTGCCCGCGTCGATGGCCTCGAAGGCGAGCAGCAGCGTCATCACCTTGGTGATGGAGGCGATGGGCATGGGGGCGTCCGGCTCCTTTTCGTAGAGCACCGTGCCGCTGGAAAGGTCGATGAGCACCGCCGCCCGGCAGGGCACGTCAAAATCCGGCAGGGCGAAGCGCCCGGCGGCCAGCGGTTCGGCAAAGGCAGGCATGCACAGCGCCGCCGCCAGCACACAGCACAGCGCCAGGGCCAGCAGTCTTTTTTTCAGCATAAGAGTTCCTTCCTCTCTTTTCACAGGCCCGGGGGCCGGTTTTGTCTATGGAATGTATATGCCGCCGCCCTTGCGATTTTGCCCGCCGGGCCGTATAATAGGGCGGAGAACACCCCCTGTTTACGAAGGAGACACTCTATGCGCGTAAGCTTTTACACCCTTGGCTGCAAGGTGAATCAGAACGAGACCGGGGCGTTGGAACAGCTGTTCCTGCGCCGGGGCTACACCCTCGCGGCGGACGGCGAAGCGGCAGATGTTTACGTGGTGAACAGCTGCACCGTGACCGCCGGGGGCGACAAGAAGAGCCGCCAGTGGCTGCGGCGGGCCAAGCGCCAGAACCCCGGCGCGGTGACGGTGATGGCCGGGTGCTACCCCCAGGCGTTCCCCGAGCAGGCCGCGCAGCTGGAGGAAGCGGACGTGGTGGTGGGCAACGTGGGCCGCGCCGCCATGCTGGAGGACATCCAAAAAGCGCTGGACAGCGGCGAGCGGGTGGTGGACATCCGCGCCCACGAAAAGGGCGAAGGGTTCGAGGAACTGCCCATGGAGAATTTCGAGGGCCACACCCGGGCCTTCATCAAGGTGCAGGACGGCTGCGACCGCCGCTGCGCCTACTGCGTCATCCCCCGGGCCCGGGGCGCGAGCCGCAGCCGCAGCGAGCAGAGCGTTTTGAAAGAGCTGGAAGCGCTGGCCGCCGCCGGTTACAAAGAAGTGGTGCTCAGCGGCATCAACCTGCCCAGCTACGGCAAGGACACCGGCACCGACCTGGTGAGCCTGATCGAAGCCGCGGCAAAGGTGGAGGGCATCGAGCGCATCCGGCTGGGCAGCCTGGAGCCGGACCTTTTGAGCGACGAAGCCATCGCCCGGATGGCGGCGGTGAAGGAGCTGTGCCCCCAGTTCCACCTGTCGCTGCAAAGCGGCTGCACCGCCACGTTGCGGCGGATGCGCCGGGTGTACACCGCCGGGGAGTACGCCCGGGTGGTGGAAAAGCTGCGGGCCGCTTTTGGGGGCTTCGCCAGCTTCACCACCGACGTGATCGTGGGCTTCCCCGGCGAGACCGAGGACGAGTTTGCCGAGAGCCTTGCCTTTGTGTGCCGGCAGAAGTTTTTGAAGGTGCACGTGTTCCCCTACTCCCGCCGGGCGGGCACCCCAGCGGCGGACTTTGCCGGCCAGCTCACCGAGGCTCAGAAGGCGGACCGGGTGCGCCGGCTGCAAACAGCGGCGGACGAGGTGCGCGGCGCCCTTGCCCTCCAGATGCTGGGCGCCGAGGACACGGTGCTGCTGGAAAAGGCGGTGAGCGGCAGCCTTTTCACCGGCTACACCCGGTTGTATCTGCCTGTGGCGGTGAAGGCCCCCGGCGCGGCGGCGGGCCAGATCGTGACCGCCCGGCTCGTCGAATGGGACGGCGAGCGGGCGCGGGCCGAAGCCCTTTAAACAAAGAAAAAAGCGGCGTTTCCTCCTTCTTGGGGCGGAAGCGCCGCTTTTTCAGTTTTCTTTGGCCGGAGCGCGCCGGGTATCCAGCACCGCCTTGAGCTGGCGGCCCGCCCCCAGCGGCAGCAAAAAGGCACAGAACAGCCCGCCGGTGGCCGCCACGCTGCACGCCACCTGCCACACATCCCCCGCCGGGGCGGCGAGGCGCACGAAGGTCTGGCCCAGGGCAGCGGCGGCAGCAAAGAGCAGCGCCGGCTGGAGGAACCACTCGAACCAGCGGGTGCGGATGCCGGTGGTCTTGTGGATGCGGAAGATGTTCAGCAGCGCCGAGGTCACGTTGGAGGCCCACATCACCCCAAGGAAGCCCGTCATGCCGAACCGGGGCATGAGCAGCAGCACCAGCACGATGCGCAGCACCGAATCCCAGATGCTGTAGCGGAAGGTGGCCACCTCCTCCCCCAGGCCCTTGAGGATGGAATCGCCCATGGCGTCCAGATACATGCCGGGCAGCACCGGGGCCAGCGCCAGAAGGTAGAGGCCCACGCTTTCGTCCCGGTAGAGCAGCCGGGCCAGCGGCGCGGCGTTCAGGGCGATGAGCCCCCCTGCCAGCACCGAAAAGAGGTTGGTGAACAGCATGATGCGGCCCACCAGCGTTTCCAGCGTGCGGCGGCGGCCCAGAATGTGGGCGCGGGTGACCTCCGGCAGCAGCAGGGTGGACAGCGGCGTCAGGAAGGAAAAAGGGAAAAGCAGCACCGGCATGGCCATGCCCTTGAGGGCCCCGAACTGGGCCAGGCTCTCGGCCCTGCTGCCCAGAAAGGCCAACAGGCAGGCGGGCACCAGCATGTTCTCCGCCGTGTGGAGGGCGCTGTCCAGGCAGCGGCCTCCCTCCACCGGGGCCAGAATGTGCCAGATGCGCCTGCCCGCGTCGGCGGGCGGGGCAGGCCGCACCCCGCCGAACAGCCGCCGGGCATCCTTTTTGTAATCGTGCAAAAGCAGCAGGCAGGCCAGCGCCTCGCTGATGGTGTTGCCCGCCACCAACGCCGCGCAGGCGTACCGCGCGCCCCAGCTCCCCGCCGCGGGCAGCACCGCCGCTGCAAGGCCGATGCGCACCGCCTGCTCAAAGACCTGGCTTCTCACCCCCGGGCCCACCCGCTGGCGGGCGAAAAAATAGCCCTTGAACACCGCCGCCAGCGCCATGAAGGGCAGGCTGGGGGCCAGCACCAGAAGGCTCAGCTCCGCCCGCGCGTCCCCCAGAGCGAAGCGGGCCGCCGGCCGGGCCAGCAGCAGCTGGGCGGCGCAGGCGGCAAAGCCCAGCGCCAGCGAGAGCCGTGTCAGCTTTGCCATCATGCCGGCGGCGCGGGGGGCCTCCAGCCGGGCCAGTTCCTCAGCGGCCAGGCGGGTAGCCGCCACCGACATGCCGGCGGTTGCCGCGGTGGTGGTCAGGCCGTAGACGGTGAAGATCAGCTGGTAAAGGCCCATGCCCTCGGCCCCCAGCAGCGCCGCCATGTAGACCCGCAGCACCATGCCCGCCGCCCGCAGGCCAAGGCCGGTGGCCGTGAGGATGGCCGCGTTTTTCAAATAGACCCGCACTCCGGCCAATGGATGCGCCTCCCCCGCTGGTTTCTCGCTCCATTCTTATGCGCCCGGCGGCAAAAAGTATGCCCGGCCACCTTTTCATCCCGGCGGGTTTGTGCTACTATAAAAAGGACTACGACAGTCCAGCTAAGAAATGTCAAGAGGTGATATGAAAAAAGTTAAAATTTTTACAGTAGTGAAAAAAGGGTAACTTTAA
>NZ_CALXHK010000064.1:0-10569 GCF_944388085.1 Candidatus Allofournierella excrementigallinarum
GCGTCCGTAGCTCAGTTGGATAGAGCGTTCGGCTCCGACCCGGAAGGCCGCTGGTTCGAATCCAGTCGGGCGCACCAGATCGTCGCAAGCGTCATAACGCTTGCGACGATTTTTTTGTACGGGGCGTTATCCGAACATAAACTTCGTCATGGGCGGGGCTTTCCAAACAGAGGCAGGGTGGATTCGCAGGCTGGCGTCCGTATCCCAGAACCTATATAACAAAACCAATACAAAACAAAAGAGATTACCATAAACCTCATCGCCCTCTCCGGTACCCACAGCCTGCTGCGGACGGTAGCACTGCAGGGACCGGCACGCAATCGAACTGCAGGCCGCAAAAGACTTTTATTGCATGGGCAGGTCGGTGTCCTGCATCTGGGCGACGGAATGTTGTATTCGCAACACGTTTGCATTATACTATAAAAAAGCGCGGGTGCGGCGATACGGCGCATTGCATCCAGAAGGAGGAAGATCATGAGTTGCGTTCCGGTCAACCGTGCTGTGGATGGGCGCAATGCGCGCAGGGCGGCTTTTCTGGCCCTCCTTTTTTCCACCTATATGTTCGAATACATGGTCACCCTCACCTTCATCGACCAGCGGAACATCGCCATTTCCGGCTCCTCCTGGCAGCTTGCCCTGCACTACATCGACACGCTCCTTTCCGCCGCGGGCTTTGCCTCCTTCGCGCTGCTGCGAAGGATCTTCAAGGAGGAAAAAACGCGGGTCAGGCTGCTGGTGATTCCGAACATGGTGTATTGCGTGAGCATGATCGCCCTTTGCTTTATGGGCTCGGTGGCGGCCTATTCCGTTACCGCAATGCTGACCGCTTTTTCTCTGGGCGTGCTGGGCGGGATGGTCTACTTCTGCATGTCCCAGGCGTTGGCCCAGACCTCCTGCATGGGAAAGGTCATGGCGGCGGGGGCGGCAGCGGCGGTATTGCTTCAGTATCTGCTGCAGAAGCATCTGGATATCGTCCTCGGCCTGCCGGTGGTGCTGGTCCTGGGGTTTTCGGCAACGCTTTGGCTCACCGTCAAAAGGCCCTGGGATTGGCTGGGAGAAGACTGCCTTCCCTATGCCAAGGAGTCGCCGGCATCCAAAAGCGAGCTTCGGCAAAAGCAGTTCATCCTGTCGCTCACCGTGGTGGCCCTTGCGGTGGTCGGGATCTTTTACGACGCGCAGATGATGCGGCTCAACGTGCAGACCCACTACCAGGAGTTCGATTATTACGCCTGGCCTCGCCTGTTCCTCATTGCCGGCTATGCTTTGATTGGGATCATCGGCGATGTGAAACAGCAGAAATACGTTCCCATCGCCACCTTGTGCACGGCGATGTTTGCCGTGTTCAACCCAATCCTGCTGGGGGAGATGGAAGGCTACCAGTTTAATATGTGCATCCACTATGCCTGCCTGGGGGCCAACGTCTCCTATTTCAACCTGATGTTCTGGAACATTGCCCCCAAGACCGGCTGTCCTGAGCTTTGGGCCAGCATGGGGCGGGTGATAAGCGGCCCGGTGGAGGCCGCCCTATCGGCCATGCAGGTGGCGGACCTGCCCTTGCACGCGATGGTCGGCATCGACATTCTGATGTTTGTGTTGCTGGTTCTTGCGCTGGCGGTGGGCAACTATCTGCAGATCGGCCGCCGGGAGGAGAAGGAGCGGCCGGACGGGCGGCCCGTCGGCCCGCCGGAATTGATGCAGCAGCAGCGGCTTGCGCTGTACGCGGCCCATTGCTCCCTGACGCCCCGCGAGACCGAGGTGCTGGAAAAGCTGCTGACCACCGAGGACGGCGTGCAGGAGATCGCGGACAGTTTGTACATATCCCGCCGCATGCTCCAGCGGTACATCGCCTCCATTTACGAAAAGACCGGCACCGGTTCCCGGATCGGGCTTTTCCGGCGCTACACCGGTTTTATGACCAAAGAATGACCAGGATAAAACACGCCGCCCCATCACCCGGCCGGGTGATGGGGCAGCGTGTTTTTTGCCCGGCGGACCTGCCGGGAACCGGGCCGGCGGTTTTCACGTCAGGCCATCAGGGTCAAAAGGGCCTCGTACGCCAGCATATCGTCGGGCGTGGAAATGCCGACGTCCCAATAGATGGCGTAAAGGTCGCCCTGGTATTCGCCATAGGGGCTGCACATGAGCCGGTAGGGCGTGCCGTCGCAGTTGTACTCCAAAACTGTGCTCAGAAAACCCTCGTCCTCGGTGCTCACGCCGTACCCGCAGTGGGTGAGGAAATGCTCGATCAGCTCCACGCTGCTGGTATAATCGGACCTGGACTCAAAGCTGTCGATTGCCTCGGCGGCGGGCAGCATCAGCTGGGCGTAAAGCGCGCCGACCTCCTCCTCGGTGTACTGGGGGAAGAGGGCAGCCAGCAGGTCCATCATGGCTTCGCAGGAAAGGGCGTTGTCGTTCTTGCCCACGTTCGCGCTGTTGCTGAGGGTGAACAGCGCCTTAAAGAGCACCAGCCGCCCGTCGGGATCGTAGATGAGGCGGGCGTTCATGATGTTGTCGGGGTCGCTGCCGGTGAAATCACCCACCAGCGACATGACGCGGCCCACCGCCGGGTCGTCCCAGAGCAGCACGCGGTAGACGGAATACCCCTGCTCCTGGAAGGAGGTACCCTCCAGGGTCTGGGCGTCGCTCTCCACCATGTAGGCGTAGCCGTCGGTGTTGTTGTTGAAGTTCTCGATGAAGCTCTCGATGGCGGCGGCGTCTTTAAAGCCCAGCTCGGTGCTCGCCACCGCGTCCTCGCCCTCATCGGGCCCGCCGCCGCCCGTCTGCGCGCCGCCGCCGCAGGCCGTGAGGCCCAAGAGCATGAACGCGGCCAGCAACAATGCCAATCCCTTTTTCAACATAGATCGTCCCTCCGTTTTCTGTGTTCTTATGGTGGCCGGGGCCGGGGCCGGACCCGGCCCCGGTTACCGCATGGAATGGGGCGCGGCGGGCGTCAGCCGGCTGCGAAGAAGGCGCCCGCCGAGGCAAAGGCCGCTTCGATGGCGATCTTGCCGTCGGTGGTCATGTAGCCCAGCAGCCCGCTCTGCGCGTCCTGGTAGGCCACCAGGCCGCTGCCGCAGGAGAAATAGCCGCTGATGGAAGGGTCGCTTGCCACCACGTTGCCGCTGGTGTCGATGAGCACCCACCGGTCGCCGTCCTGCACCTTGCCCACGCCGTCCCAGAAGGTGCAGCCGCCCACGTAGGGGTCGGTGCCGGTGGCCACCATGCTGGCCGTGCGATAGGCGGGCGCGATGACCATTTCCCCCGCCTCGTTGATAAAGCCCCACAGCCCGTTTTGCAGCACCGGCGCCAGCCCGCTGCTGAACACCATGGCCTGTTCAAACGAGAAGTCGATCATCACCTTGCCGTCCTTGTCGATGAAGCCGTAGCGGCCGTTTTGATCCTGGGCCAGGTACCAGCCGTTCTCGCAGTAGTGGAGATAGGGATACTGGCAGGCCACGGCCACGTTGCCGCTGTCGTCGCACAGGCCGTAGAGGTCCGCGCCGTGGAACGGCCCGCCGGGCTTGATCTTCACCCGCATGTTGGGGTCAAAGCCGTTTTCGTCCGCGTAGTACTCCTTGGGGATGGTGGCCAGGATGTTGCCCTGGGTATCCAGGATGACCGGCGCGTCCTCGCTGCCCATCCGCTGGTCGGTGGCCTCGTTCACCCGGCGGGCGGTCACGGCCTTGCCGCCGGTAAAATTAGAGGCGAAGCCGAAGAAGTAGGTGCTGGCGTAGCCCGAACCGGTGACCTTGGGCAGCGCCTGCGCGCTGAACAGCACGTTGCCGTCCCGGTCGATGTAAATTTTGTCGTAGCTGCTGTCGGTCTTCAGCTCCACCGCCGCGATGCCCTCCCGGAACTGCTCGGAGCTGGCCAGGGGGTAGGTGGCCCCGTCGCTGTCGCGCACCTCCCGGATCACCGGCGTGCCGGCGCGGTCGATGTAGGCCCAGCTACCGTCCGTCAGCTGCACCATGGCGCGCCCGTCGGAAAAGCCATAGGCGCTCTGGAACTGCGGCTGGATGCGCCAGGCGCCCGCCTTGTCAATGTAGCCGTAGAGGCCGGTGTCCGCGTCCTGCACGGCCGCAAGGGCGCCGTCGCCCGCCAGCTGCACCACCTCCAGCGCGGCGGACTGCCCCTGGGGCAGCTCGCCGGTGTATTCCGGCAGGGGGGCTTTGGGGTCGGCGTTGTACGCCTCCAGCGCCATCATGAACTCGATCACCGCCGTGTCGTCCTCCATGGCCGCGTCCATGTCCATCACCGGGAAATCAGCCGCCCGCACCGCCGTTTGTCGCACATGCTCCAGGAAAAGCGCCGCCTCGGCGTTTTCAGAGGGGGAGAGGATGATCACCGGCTGCGCGTCGGTCTCGGTGACGTAGCAGCGGATGAAGATGTCCTGCGGCCCGCTCACCATCAGCACCGAGAAGGAGGTGGCGGACGCCGCCTCCTGGTAGCGATAGAGCCCCCAGGTGGAGGGCACTTCCAGCGTGACGCCGTAGCCGTCGTAGCCGGTCCACTGGGTGTCGGCAAAGGGCACGCTCTCCGTGCTCCCGCCGCCATACATGACCTCGCCCTGCCCCTGCCGGGACGAGGACGCTTCGCCCGCGCCGGCGGCGGGGGCGGACGGCTCCTGAGATGCCGTGCCGCAGGCGGCAAGGCAGAAAACGCAGAGCGCCAGCAAAAGCGAAAACCATCTCTTCATGGGTGTTCCTCCTTTTCTCTTGTCTGCCGCCCTCAGTTGGGGATCAGCTGCTCCCAGCCCAGGGGCGCGTCGCCCTTCGAGCCGAAGTAGAATTCGTCCCCGTTCTGGAACACCGAGTCCACCTCGGTGCCCACCTTGATGGTGGAGCCGTCGGCGGTGGTGTATTCGTTCCGGTCGTAGATGTAGTCGCTCCAGTCGTTCGCCCAGTCGTCGGAGGTGTAGCCGGAATCGCCGGAGGACACCGAGGAATCGTAATCGTTCATGTAGGCCTGCGCCTGGGCCTCGGTCATGGCGGCGATGGAACTTGCCTGCTGCTGCATGACCATGTTGCGGATGTAGTTTCCATACGCCTGCTTGGCGTAGTTGAACTCGTCGCGGATGACCATGTTGCTGCAGATCATCTCATACTCGCCGCTGTATTGGTCCAGCGTCGCCTCGTCCGGCGCGATGCACACCATGATCCCCGGCACCACCCACAGGGTGTTCACAAAGTTGATCCCGTAGGACGGGCTGATGTACTGCGCCGCCACGCAGAGGGTGGCGGCGTCCGCCATATAGGTCTGCCCGCCGCTGGTAAAGCGGTACCGCCGCATGGAAATGGTGCCCTCGCAGCTGGACGCCTGCGCGGTGACGCCGTACCCGCCGCCGATCTGGTTGATGCCGTCCACCACCGTGTTGAGGAAGGTCTGGGCCGTCTGGTCAAGGAACGACTGGAACTCGGCGGGCACCGGCGTTTCGCTCACCACCGTGCCCCCCGTGCCCAGCACGCCGTTGAAGTACATGTCCAGCACCTGCCCGGCGTTTTTGTAGGCCAGGTGGACGATGTAGGTCTCCATGTCGGTGTAGTCCTGGTGGGGGAACAGCCCGGTGTTGTCGTAGCTCTCCAGATAGTCCTGAGAGGTGTGGATCAGCACCGCGGCCTGCTGGTCCGGGCTGGTGAACTGGACGGACGCGATGCAGGGGTTGCTGGTGGAAACGAAGCTCCAGTCGCACTGCACCTGGGCCGTCCAGCCGTAGGGCATCAGCACGTCCATCACCGGGATGCCGGTGGACGGGTCGGTGAGGGTGGTGTAGCTGCCGAAGGAGCCGCTGTAATCCGCGGTGTCCAGCTGGGACAGGTCCTGCCCACCCTGTTGCGGGGTATCCTGCGGGGACGTGTCCTCCTGCCAGAATGGATCCGAGTCGTCGTACCAGGACGGGTCCTGCCCGTCCGGCTCCGAAACGTCGTACCGGGATGTGGATCCCGAGGGGCCGGTGGGTGGCCCGCCGGTATACCCGCCGCCGCAGGCGGTGAGCAGCAAAGCCGCCGCGACGCCCAGGCAAACCGGTCTCCTGCTTTTTTTCATGGTAGTTTTCCTCGCTTTCGTTGTTCCCCTGTGCGGGCGGCCGCTTTTCCAACGGCGCCGTCGTTCGCGCGCGGCTTTTCCGCCTCACTTTGACTATATAAGAGATGGGGGCGGTTTTGCAGTTCACATGTGTGCCATTTTTTCAAAAACGGGGTTCGTATCTGTGCCGTTTTGGAAAACGGGCGAAAAAGCCGGGCTGGGGCCGCGGGGGCGGCGCTCTTTTTCCTTTCGCGGTTCACAAGTGTGCCATTCCCGCCCAAGGGCTTTTGACGGGCGGCCCGGGGAGAATGGCACACTTGTGAACTGCAAAAGTTGACGGAATGCAGGTAGAATGATAGTGGCCGGTCGTCTGGCTTGACGCCAGAGGGCGGCGGGGCGAAGGCCGGGCGCCCGGAAAAACGCGTGAAAAAAAGACCGGACCCAAGAAAGGAGCCACGGGATCATATGAAAAGGCAAACGGACAACAGCTTGAAAAGAGGCATCTCGTTTATCATGGCGGCGGCCCTGACGCTGGGCCTGTGCGCCTGCGGGGGCACGCAGCAGCCCCAGCAAACGCAGTCCCAGCCACAGGAGAACCAGCCGGCCCAGGCGCGGGAAATCACCATCTACACCGCCGTGGACCAGGTGTACTCCGAGCAGATCTTCGCGGAGTTTGAAGAGGAAACGGGCATCCAGGTGAACGCCGTTTACGACATCGAGTCCAACAAGACCACCGGCCTCACCAACAAGATCCTGGCCGAGGCGGAAAACCCCGTCTGCGACGTGTTCTGGAACAACGAGTTCGTGCAGACCATCGAGCTGCAGAACGCCGGGGCCCTGCAGCCCTACGTTTCTCCGGTGGCGGCGGACATCCCGGACGCCTACAAGGACGCGGACGGCTACTGGACCGCCTTCGGCGGCCGGGCCCGCACGCTGCTGGTGAACACCGAGCTCTTGGCGGAAGAGGATTGGCCCACCTCCATCTACGACCTGATCTCGGACAAATATCCCGGCGAGAGCATCGCCATCGCCTACCCCATGTTCGGCACCACCCGCACCCAGGCGGCCGCCCTCTACGCCGCTTTGGGCCCCGAGGAGGGCCGGGCCTTCTTTGAGGCCATCGCCGACCGGGGCGTGCAGATCGTGGACGGCAACTCGGTGACCAAGGACATGGCGGTGAGCGGCCAGGTGGCCATCGGTTACACCGACACCGACGACGCCAAGGTGGCTGTGAACGACGGCGCGCCGGTGGCCATGGTGTTCACCGACCAGGAGGAGGGGGGCCTGGGCAACCTGATCACCCCCAACACGGTGTGCATCATCAAGGACTGCGAGCACCCGGACGAAGCCAAGGAGTTCGTGGACTACATCATCTCCCTGGAGATGGAAAAGAAGCTGATCGGGATGGATTTCTTTGACCTGTCCATCCGTCCGGACGCGGACGTGGAGGGCCTGTCGGTCAAGGGCATGACGGTGAACCTGAATGACGTGTACGACATGCTGGAGACCGCCAGCGCCGATATGCAGGAGATCTTCGCCAGATAACGCCGGCCAGCCGGCCAGGAAAGAAGGGCGGCAGATGAGAAAGAAAGAGAAACAAATCAAACAGCCAAAGCAGGAGAAAAAGGGGTTCCAGTTCGCCGACTGGGACTATGACACGATAAGTGGGAGCATCCCCAACCTGCCTGCCTCGTGGCTCGGCTTTTGGGCCTGGCGGATAAAGCGAATATTTCTGGGGCTCAAGCTCAGCAAGTCCGCCTTTTTGCTCCTGCTCAAGGCGCTGCTGGCATTCGTGGCCGTCTCGGCGGCAAGCTACTACTTCAACATCTTCTTCTGGGCCTGGCTCAACGACAGTATGTGGATCGGCTGGGGCAAAGGCTACGGCAACGTCGCCGGCTTCCTCATCCCGGGCGGCGCGTTCAACACCGGCAACGGGATCATCGGGCTGGAGCCCCTCGCCGTCTTTTTAAATCTGTTCTTCAAACAGGGCAGCAACTACTCGGTGCCCAACGGCTTGCTGGCGTGGCCCTTTACCCTGGCGGTGGGCTGCCTTGTCACCTACCTCATCTCCAACATCCTCACAAGGGGTCTGACGGGCGTCCTCCGTGACGTGGCGGGCATCCCCGTCTATCTGCACCACTACGCCGGCAGGGGCAGCAAAAAACTGTGGAAGTTCCTTTTGGAGGGTGTGTTCTACGCCACCGTCATCGGCTTTGTGGTGGTGAATCCCTTTGCGGTGCCGCTGTTGGGGGTCTACATCCTGCTCTGCTTTGGCCAGGAGGCGAACAACCCCCGCGTCATCGGTCTTTTCCTCAGGCGGTGCCGCCTTTACAAAAAGGCGAAAAAGGGCAAGGGGGAAGCGGGGGAAAAGCCCCTGCTGGCCGACACCATGCTCCAGATCTTCAGCCTGGGGCTGGGGCTCTTTGTCTACTCGCTGCTCAACCTGCTGGTCTGGAACCTGTTCGGCTACCACTTTTTTGCCCGGCTGATCTTCAGCCTGCTGCTGGCAGCCATGACCCTCACCCTCTCCGGCGGCGCGCGGCGTAAAAAGCTGGGCAAGGCCATGGGCATGATGGCCATCACCACCGGCGTGCTCGCCCTGAGCCACGTCACCGCGTTCGCCCACGACGGAGGCGCCTCGGAGTCCGGCGGCACCTGGACGGGGCTGACGCGCAACGCCGGTTTCAAGGATATGGACGCCAGCAGCAAGCTGGGCGTCGCCGGCATGAACATCGGCGCGGCGCACGCCACACGGCTGGTGAACTACGCCGATATCCTCATGGACAGCAAGACCCGGCTGACCGCCACCGACCAGTTCATCCTGGACCGCATGTTCAATATGTACTACCGGGGCGAGCCGGTGTCCGTGGAGGAGTTCAACAGCCTGCGCGACCTGTACATCAAAAACCTCAACGGCCAGCTCTCCGACGACGTGAACTACCAGCGCAGCTGGGGCGAGACCCTGTGGGATGACACCAAAACCGCCCTCTCCAACTCGTTCCGGGAGTTCGCCGAGGGACAGACCATCAACTCTGTCATCGCCCGCCTGCCCCTGGGCGTGGCCACCTATGGCTACTCGGAACTGGCCCTCGCCCCCTTCGGGGCGGCCTACGACGCCTACGGCCGGGTCCAGTCCGGCAACTCCAACGCCTGGAGCGTCTGGTCGGGCACCATGGGCAACCAGATCTTCAACCTGGCGCTGGGCGAGGCCTGCGGCCGGGCGGTGGGCAGCGCCTCCGGCGCGATGTACAACGCGATGGCCGGGGCCTCCGGCGCGGTGCGTAGCCTCCAGTCCAGCTCCGCCCAGTGGATGGGCTCGGCCAGCAACAGCATCTCCCGCTCCACCGCCTCCTTTGTGAACTCGGTATCCCGCGGCGTGCAAGGCATGGCGGACACCCTCTCCCAGATGGGGCAATATGCCAACGTCTCCGGCAGCCAGCGGTTCTACTCCCAGTCCTGGGACCACGGCGTGGTGAACGTGATGAACGAGACGGTCAACAGCGCCGCGGGCACCGCCGCCACCGGCGCGGCGGGGCAGGCCATCTCCTCCTGGTTCCAGGGAAGCGGCGGCTCTTCCGGCGGCACATCTGGCGGCTCTTCCGGTGGCAGCTCTTCCGGCGGCAGCTCTTCCGGCGGCGGCAGCGACGGCACCCTTTGGGGGGCGCGGCAGCAGTACGCCGATGAATTCGGATTCTGAACAAAGGAGGGATGACCAGTGGCACAAAAGGCCCTGGAAAATTGGGACCGTCTGTTTCAGCTGTTTGCGGGGCGGTCTGGCGGCATCGTTACAAAGAGCGTCTACCTGCGGCGGGAGGGGACCTATTACGGTGTGCTCGACGGAGAAAACGAGCAAGAGACCGTCAAAGTCCCCGCGCCCATGGGGGAGTTTGCCCTTTCCCTTTTGGATATCGAGGGGGAACTGGAATGTCCCCCCGCCACCCTGGCTCTCAGCGAGGACGCCGGCTGGGTCCTTTTTGCCCTGGCCGATCTTGCCCGGCGGACCCACTGCAAGAGCCTGATGAACGGCACCCCGGAAGCAGACCTCACCACCGACCCTATGCGGGTGGTGGAGGCATTGGAACAGGAGCTGTTCCCGGGAGTGGACGATATGCGCTTTCTTACGCCCTTTCTGTCGGTGGCGCTGGGAGCCAGGGCCCATCCGGACGTGAAAAAGGCCCGGCAGGACCTGATCGCCGCCGAATTCCTCAACAAAAGCGGCAACATGACAAGGGAGGGAAGCGCGCTGCTGCGGGCGTTTACCGAGACCCACGCCATGCTGGGCGTCTACGGGCAGAAAAAGGACGAGGGGCAGACCACTCTGTGCTGCGGGGCGATGCTCAACTGCTACCACTCGGCCTGGAGCATCACCCTGGACAGCACGGAAAAAACCTTTTATCTCACCACGATGAGCCGCAAGGAACTGGGAAAGACGCTGGAAAAGGCCTTTTCCTGATCTGTCTGCGGCAGCATGAAGAAAGACCTGCTAATAAAAGTCAAGCAGAAACTTTAAGTCTTTAAGGGGTGCAAAAAAGCAATGCAAAATCAAGC
>NZ_CALXHK010000065.1:0-10207 GCF_944388085.1 Candidatus Allofournierella excrementigallinarum
TCCTTGGCCATCTTGATGGACACCGGCTGGAAGTCCTTCAAAAAGCGGCTGCAGCAGAAGGGCTGGCCGCAGATGCCAAGGCCTCCCTTCATCTTGCTCTCGTCCCGCACGCCGATCTGCCGCAGCTCGATGCGGGTGTGCAGGGCGCTGGCCAGGTCTTTCACCAGCTCCCGGAAGTCCACCCGGCCGTCCGCGGTGAAGTAGAACAGGATCTTGGAGCGGTCCAGGTTATACTCCGCCTCCACCAGCTTCATCTCCAGCTTGTGGGCGGCGATGCGCTCGCAGCACAGCTCAAAGGCGGCCTTTTCGTCCGCCCGGTTTTTTTCCATCCGGCGCACGTCCACCGAGTCGGCCATCCGCTGGATGGGCTTGAGCTCACGGCTCACCTGGCTGTCCGGCACGTCCCGGGGGCCGTCCACCACTTCGCCGCACTCGGTGCCGCGGGCGGTCTGCACCACCACATAGTCCCCCTCCCTGACGTCGAAGCCGGTGGGGTCGAAATAATAGGCCTTTCCGCTGGCCTTGAAGCGCACTGAAATGACTTTTTTCATGGGGTCAACTCTCTTTGCCCGGCCGCCGGGCGTGGGTGTCAGGTCCCCTGCCCGCGGCTGGTTTTGGGCAAGGGCGAAAGAGGGAAGGAAAAATTGGGAGGGCAGCCCGTCCGCCCGTGCGGAAAACACGAGCCGCGCCGGGAACGGCCCGGGCGAAAAAAGCGCACAGAAACGCAGGGCCGGGCTTCAGCCGGCCGCCTCGCAGAGTTTCGCCGCCAGCAGGGTGAACAGCAGCTTCTGGTTGAGGCTGCGGTCCATGGCGCGGCGCACCTCGCCGCAGCCTTCGGCGCAGCGGGCGGCGGCGGCAAGGGAAAGGCCCAGGCCTTCGGCCCCTTCCAGCACGGCGGCGGCCACGCAGGCCAGGTCCTCCAGCAGGCGGGCGGCGGCGGGGCGGTCCTTTTCAAAGGCGGCCAGCAGCCGCATGGCCTCATAGCGGTCGGCCCTGCCCACGGCCTTCGCCAGTTCCAGCGCGGCGTCCAGGCTGCGGCGGGCGGCGGGGTCGGTGGCGGCGGCCCTGGCGGGGCCGATGCGCCCGGCGTAGACCCGGGCCAGCAGCGCCGCGTCGGGGCAGGCGGGGCAGTTTTCCTTGAGATAGGCCTCGCACTGGGCCGCAGTCACCGGGCACAGCAGGAACAGGCCGCAGCGGCTGCGGATGGTGGCCAGCACGGCGGCGGCGCTGGGGGCGGTGAGGATGAACAGCACCCCGGCAGGGGGCTCCTCCAGAACTTTCAGCAGGGCGTTGGCGGCGGAGGGGTTCATGCGGTGCGCGCCGTAGAAGATGACCGCCCGCCCCGCGGCGGAGAGGGCGGTCTCGTAAACAAGGCCGCGCACCTGGCGGGCCTGGCCCACCAGGATCTCGCCCCGCTGGCCCTGGCCCCGCACCTCGATGCACTCGCTGCTGCGCCCGGCCAGCACCGCCTCGGCGGCGGCGCCCCCTTTGGGGAAGAGGAAATCGGCCGCGAGGCAGCGGGCGGCAAAGCCCGCGCCGCAGCCTTCCTCGGCGCAAAGCAGCACACTATTGGAAAGCCGCCCTGCCTGCAGGGCGGCCTGAACGCTGTCTTTAAAGGCTTCGTTGCCCCGGATGCGGCCGAGCATCACAGCTTTTCGAAGCGCTCCACATTGGTGACGAAGATGGTGGCGCCGCCCACGGTGACCTGCAGCGGATAGGCGGTGGCCACGCCGATGCCGTAGCTGGCGGTGCTGGGCACCACCTCGGTGCGCTGCTTGCAGTGCTGGGCAATGATCTGGATGCAGGGTTCCACCTTCTCATCGTCGGTGCCGATCATCAGGGTCATGTTGCCGGCCATCAGAAAGCCGCCGGTGGTGGACAGGCGGGTGACGGAGAAGCCCTCCTGGATGAGGTGGTTGCAGACCTGTTTCGCATCCTCTTTGTTGACGATGGCAGTGATGAGTTTCATGGACTATACCCCCTTTTGGCCCCGCCACGGGGGGCGGCGCCTGTTTTTGTGCTTTCATTATACCACACTCCGCCGCGGATTTCCACAAAAAACGGCGCGCCGGCTCCCCGGCGCGCCGCGTGCGGCGTGTTTTTTCAGCGGCCCCGCCACTGGTTCTCCCACTCGCGGCGGCGCCGGCGGGTCTCCGCGTCATTTTTCAGCCGGCGGAAGATGTCCGGCCCGAAGAAGATGAGGAAGTTGGCGAGCCCCAGCACGGTGGCCAGCGCCTGGGTGAACTGGAAGGCGATGAGCAGAAACGCCACCTGCAGCACATAGAGGCCGCCGGCGATCCAGCCCAGCCACTTCACCTTCACCGGCAGCACGAAGAAGAGCATCAGCTGCATATCCGGGAAGAGCCAGGCGAAGGCGAAGAAGAGGGAGTAGAACAGCGCTTCGCTGCTGCCCCAGCCGGTGAGCAGGCAGGCCACCCAGGCCCCCGCCATGCCCAGCAGGAAGTAAGCGTCGAAGGTGAAGGCCCCCCAGGCCCGCTCCAGCGAGGTTCCGATCCAGTAGACGAGGTAGACTTCCAGCGCGAAAAACAGCGGGTTCATGGTGAGGGAGGGGCTGAACACGAAACTCACCAGCCGCCACAGCTGCAGGTGGGCAAGGCCCGACCGGGTGAGCTGCAACAGATAATACACATTGCTGTTCACCAGCATGATGACCAGCCAGGCGGCGATCTGCCCGCCGGCCACCACCAGCATCAGGTTCCTCGGCGCTTTGCGGCCGTAGCGGTACTGCATTTTTGCCAGCCAGTTCATGGCGTGTGTCCTCCTTTGGGGCGGCCGGGGCCGCGTGTTGTTTTTTTGTTGTGCGAGCCTGCGGGGGCACTTTCACCCGCATTTTTGGCATTTTGGGGCTTTCCATTCAACAAAAAGTTAATGGGCCTTGAATTTTCCGCCCCGAATGTTGAAAACTAATGGGTTGAGCAGAGGTTTTTAACACTTTCAACAGAGTTTTCAACATTTCTGTGGAAAGCCGGGGTTTATACACATTGTAAATGGAATGGGCCCCGTTTGCAAGAAAAATGGAGAATTGATGTGGTTTCAGCCGGTCTTTTCGCCCACTTCCGGGGCGCGGAAGCCCTCGCCGAACACCTCGCTGGCCTCGCAGATCATCACCAGCGCCCCGGGGTCCACCCGGTGGGCCGCCGTGCGCACCTTGAACACCTCGTTGTTGGAGCAGGCGCACATCACCATCCGCCGGGCAAGGCCGGAATAGCTGCCGGTCACGTCCACCAGGGTGCTGCCCCGCTCCACCGCCGCGTCGATGGCCCGGCTCACCGCCTGGCCCTCGTTGGTGATGACCAGCACCAGCTTGCCGCTGCCCGCGCCGTAGATGATTTTGTCCATCACGATGGTGAGGGCGAAGGCGCTGACCATGCCGTAGAGCGCGGCGTCGATGTCGCCGAAGGCGGGGATGCCCAGCAGGATGACCGCCGCGTCGATGGCAAGGCTGAGGTTGCCGAAGCTGATGTGGGGGGCCTTGCGCTTGGCGGCGTGGATGAGGAAGTCCGACCCGCCGGTGGAGGAGCCTCTCATATAAATAAGGGAGAGCCCCGCGCCCATCAGCACGCCGCTGAAGCCCGCTGCCAGCAGGCGGCTGCCCTCGTAGACGGGGAAGAGGGGCAGCACGAAGTCGATGATGACGGTGCTGATGACCATGGTGCGCAGGCTTTTGAGGAAAAAGCCGTGGCCCAGCGTGCGCCAGGTGAGCAGCACCAGGGGCACGTTCAGCGCCAGGGTGACCATGCCCACCGGCAGGCCCCACAGATAGTTGATGATGAGGGCCATGCCCGACAGGCCCCCGGTGGCAAAGCCGCCCTTGAGGGCGAAGGTGTAGACCCCCACCCCGTAGAGCAGGCTGCCCGCCAGGTCAAAGGCCAGGTCGGTGGCAAGTTCCTTCCAGCGGGACGTTCCGCGCTTCATGGTCAATGGAGACCCCTCCTTTTTTTGCGGGATACAGTTCCATTATATCGTATGCCGGGGCAAATGAAAAGCGGCGCCCAAGGGCGGGCGGCGGGCAGCAAAAAGCGGCGCTCCCTTTTTTGGGGGAGCACCGCCAGGATGAAAAAGCCGATGATGAACCAGGGCACGCCGGCTTTGACGCCGCCCGAAGCCTTGCCGTCAGCGAAGAGGCTGCCTTCCTCCTCGGGGTTGAGGCGGGAGAACGCCAGCGCCACCAGCACGATGAAGACGATGCGCACGATCTTGAAGATGGTGGCCCCCGGCACGTATTCCGCCCCCACCAGGCCGGCGGCGGCGATGACCTGGCCGATGGACTGCATCACCCCGCCGATCATGGCGGTGGTGGGCAGCATGGCGTGGCCGTAGACAAGGCCGGTGACCAGGGGCAGCAGCACCATGAGCACCGTGCCGGTGACATTGACGATGGTGATGGAGATACCCTTGTCCTTGCTGTTCGCCCCCACCACCGGCGACACGGTGGCGATGGCGCTGGAGCCGCACACCGCGTTGCCCGCGCCCATCAAAAGGCAGAACCGCCGCCCGAAGCCGAACCGCCGGCCGATCAGGTAGGCCGCCGCGACGGTGAGGGCCATCTGGCAGAGGATGAACGCCACCCCGCCCAGCCCCAGCGCCAGGATGTCGCTGAGCACCAGGGTGCCGCCGGTGAGCACGATGGAATATTCCAGCAGGCTGCGCTCGGAGAATTTCAAGCCCTCGTCAAAGGCCGGCCTGTTCAAAAAGGTGTTGCCGCACACCATGCCCAGGGCGATGGCGAACAGCGCCGCCCCCAACGCCGGCGCCAGCTTCGCAATGGCCTGGGCCAGCAGCCCCAGCACCAGACAGGCCCCGAACCCGGGAGCCTTTTTACCGCCCATTCCTTTGCCCTTGCCGCCATGTCCCATTCCCCGCTTTTTTGTTTTTTCCGCCCCGTCCGGGGCGCTGCGCCTTGATTATACGGCGGTTTTTATATAAAATCCAATTAGATATATTTGCCAACTTATAAGAATTGCTTATGTTTTGGAGGGAGACGGGATGATCGACCCGAAGCTGTACACCTTTGTGACGCTGGTGGAGGCGGGCACCACCCTGCGCTGCGCCGAGGCGCTGCATCTGAGCCAGCCGGCGGTGACCCAGCACATCCGGGCGCTGGAGGCGGAGTACGGGGCGAAGCTGTTTGTAAAGGAGGGGCGGCGGCTGGCGCTGACCGGGGCGGGGGAGCGGTTCTACCGGCTGGCGAATCGGCTGCCGGCGCTGGAGGCGGGGGACTTTTCCCTGACCCGGCCCTTTGCCTTTGTCACCCTGCCGGACAGCCCCCTGGCCCGGCGGGAGAGCGGCCTGTTCGACCGGGTGCGGACCCTCTGCGCCGGGCTGTGAGGGGCGGAAAGGGGTTGGACGGCCCCGGCGGCCTCCTGTGCTACAATATGTCCACAATGATCGGCCGGCTTGTTTTTCTGCCACGTAAGGAGGATACTGACATGAAGCGAATGATCTGCATCGCGCTGGCGCTCTGCCTGGCCCTTTCGGCGGCGGGCTGCGGCGGCGGCGCTTCCCAGACCGTTGCCGGCCAGGGCGGCGGCCTTTCGGGCGGAGAGGAGACCCTGACCGAGGCCGGCGCCCAGGACAAGAACTGGAGCTTTTCCCTGCCGGGCCAGAACGGCCAGAACGGCCAGAGCGGCCGGCAGCTGGTGGCCGACCCGCTGGACGAAGAGGCGGTGGCCGCCCGCCAGCCGGGGGAGTTCATGGCTCTGGAGAGCTACGGCACCGGCCTGGAGGTGGGCAAGGAGAACACCTCCGACGGCCAGAAAGTGCGAAGCTACAAGGGGAACAAGAGCTGCTACGCGGCGCTGGAAAGCTATGTGGATGTGCTGTGCAGCGAGTACGACTTCCGGCAGGAGGGCGAGCCCTACTACGAAGTGATAGGCGGCGACCTGTTCTTTGATTTCTGCCTGGTGTACACCGGCGAGAACGCCCCCGCCAGCCACAAGGTGACGGGCACTTTCAGCAAGACCATGTGTGACCTGTCCCTCTATGGCACCACCCAGGGCAGCACCCTGAAAGGGGGCCTGTGGTTCGACCCCTCCCTCACCGGCCTGGACGGGGGCTACCGCTACGGCCAGGAGGGGGCGGACGTCACCCCGGTGGGCGAGTCCGCCCTGGCGGGGCTGTGGCGGGAGGCGGACGGCAGCTTTTCCACCAGCGACGGCCGGCTGACCGCCGCGGCGGGCAGGGCTATGCTGCTGTGGGACGACGAGGCCTCCACCGCCTCCGCCAGCTACCTGCGCTACACCGACGAGGGGCGCCAGGAGCTGGTGCTGGAGAGCACCTCCGGCCGGCTGGCGCGGATCTACCTGCCCCTTTCCTGCGAGCTCACCGGCGGGCGGGTGCTGGGCCAGGAGCAGTTCATCATCGAGAGCAGCTACGCGGTGAGCGCCGGCGGCCTGTTTGAGGACGAGCCCAGCTACACCTGGCCCAGCATGTTCGCGGTACACCGCCAGGAGGGCTGGGTGGTGCCGGTGCGGGGCATGAGCGGCGCCATGACCGCCCTCTGGACGCGGGTGATGTACGCGGAGGGGGACACGCTGGTGATCTACGCCGCGGCGGAATTTGAGACGTCCCCCCGCGCCCTGGAGCTGCTGGCGGTGGTGTCCACCGCAAACAGCGAGGTGGAGAGCGAGCCCCCCGCCGGCGGCGGCTCCGGCTCCGGCAGCTGCTCCTCCTGCAACGGCTCCGGCAACTGCACCACCTGCGGCGGCACCGGCAAAGTACGCAAGGCCCTGGCGGGCACCGGCAAATGGGTGGAGCAGGACTGCACCGCCTGCCGGCCCGCCGGCTCCGGCAACTGCCCGTTCTGTGGCGGCGACGGCAAGGCGTAAGGGTTTGCCGGCAGCCCTTTGGAGCCCGGCGATGAAAGAAAACAGGCCCCCGGCGGCAGGGAGAGCGCTCCCCGCCGCCGGGGGCCTTGCCGTGAAAAAGGCTCATTTTCTCAAAAACGCAACCAAAAGTTGCGGAGCAGTCGATGGACAAGACCCGCCCCGTTTTTTATAATGAAGGCAGAGGAAAGGGGGCTGCGCCATGACCATGGGGGAGAAGATCCGGCAGCTGCGAAAGGAAAAGGGCCTCACCCAGGACGCCCTTGCGGAGGCCCTGGAGATCAGCCGGCAGGCGGTGGCCAAGTGGGAGAGCGGCCAAAGCGCCCCCTCCACCGAAAATCTTCTGAAGCTGGCCGGTCTGCTGGAGGCGCCTCTGGAGGAACTGGCCGGCCCCAAGGAGCAGCCGGCGGCCTGCCTGGAAGAATATGCCCGCCTCAAGCTGGAGCAGGAGCGGCGGCGGCAGGCGGCGAAAGCCGCCCTGGGGGCGCGGCTCCGGGGGTGCGCGGCCGTCGCCGCCGGGTATCTGGCGGTGTATCTGGTCTGCCTAGCGGTTTTTTATCTGGCCGGCATCAAAAGCTCCGTCTGGGGCTGGATGCAGTCCTGCCATGTTCTGGCGGTGACCTGCCTTGTCCACCTGGCGTTTTGGCTGCTGGGCCGGCGGCGCGCCGGCGGGGCGCTGCTGGCCGGCACGCTGGCCGCCATCCCCCTGGCCAACGCCGCCGGGCTGGCGGTGATGGAACACACCCTCACCGGCCGCAACTACGGCTGGATGTTCTATCTGGCGGTGGTGTTCGCCTGCCTTGCCGCCGGCTGCCTTTGGGAGCTGCTGGCCCCAAAGGCGAAAGCCGGGCCCGTGTCCCGGCGGCGCGGGGCGGCGGGCGCGGGGCTGGCGGCGGCGCTGGTCATCCTCTTTCTGGCCTGTGCTTTCTGGTCGGTGCGGCAGCTGCGCTACGGCCTGGGCGCGGAGGCCGGCTACCGGCAGGGCTACGCCGCCGGCGCGGCGGACGCCCGGGCGGGGGACCCCCCGGACGCGTCCCTCTCCGCCGACCGTTTCCCGGCCCACTACACCTTTGGCTCCTCCCCGTTCAAGGGCTACGCGGTCTACTGGCCCGCGGGCTACCGCGCCGGCTACGACGCCCAGGCCCCTCTTGCGGGCCAGGCCCCGTAAAAGGCGGGCCCGGCGGCGGGCTTTTTCCAAACCGAACAAACACGCGGCGGGACGCCCCTTTGGACGCCCCGCCCCTTTTTCCGCCCGGGCGGGGCAGGCGCCGGCCAGCCTCCGGCGCGGAAAACCAGCGCCCAGGCCGCCCTTTCAAATTGAAACGCGAAAAAAAGGACCCCCGCGGGTGCGGGGGTCCTTTTGTTGTGCCGTTCGGGCGATGCGATTACTCGTAGAGCTTGACCAGCTTCTGCAGGTACTCGTAGCGCTCCTTCGCCTTCTTGTCGGCCAGATCGAACAGCGCCTCGGCGCGCTCGGGGAAGGCCAGCTTCAGGCGGCTGTAACGGGTCTCGCCGGAGATGAACTCCTTGTAGTCCGCGGTGGCGGGCTTGGAGTCCAGGCTGAAGGGATTGGCGCCCTCGGCCTTCTTGCGGGGGTCGAAACGGAACATGTTCCAGTAACCGGCAGCCACGGCCTTCTTCATCTCGGCCTGGCAGTTGGTCATGCCGCCCTTCACACCGTGCATCTCGCAGGGGGCGTAGCCGATGATGAGGGAGGGGCCATGGTAGCTCTCGGCCTCGGTGATGGCCTTCATGGTCTGGTTCATGTCGGCGCCCATGGCGATCTGGGCCACGTAGACGTAGCCGTAGCTCATGGCGATCTCGCTCAGGCTCTTCTTGCCGATGGACTTGCCGGCGGCGGCGAACTGCGCCACCTGGCCGATCTGGCTGGCCTTGGAAGCCTGTCCGCCGGTGTTGGAGTAGACCTCGGTGTCGAACACGAAGACGTTCACGTCCTCGCCGGAGGCCAGCACATGGTCCAGGCCGCCGAAGCCGATGTCGTAGGCCCAGCCGTCGCCGCCGAAGATCCAGATGCTCTTCTTGGAGAGGTAGTTCTTCTTGGGCAGGATCTCCTTCGAATACTTGCAGTCGGGGTCGGCCTCCAGCTCGGCGATCAGCTTCTCGGTGGCGGGGGTGTTGGCCTTGCCGTCGTCGTAGGTGGCGAAGTACTCCTCGATGGCCGCCTTCTTGCTCTCGCTGGTGGTCACTTCCGCCAGCTCGTGCAGCTTGGCAGCCAGCGACTCGCGGATGACCTTCTGGCCCAGATACATGCCCAGGCCGTGCTCGGCGTTGTCCTCAAACAGGCTGTTCGCCCAGGCGGGGCCATGGCCGCTCACCTTGCTGGTGGTGTAGGGGGAGGTAGCGGCGGGGCCGCCCCAGATGGAAGAGCAGCCGGTGGCGTTGGAGATGTACATCCGCTCGCCGAACAGCTGGGTGACCAGGCGGGCATAGGCGGTCTCGGCGCAGCCGGCGCAGCTGCCGGAGAACTCCAGCAGGGGCTGGTTGAACTGGCTGCCCTTCACGCTGGTCTCGGGCATCATGCCGTCCTTCTTGCGGATGTTCTCGACGCAGTAGTCGAAGACCTCCTGCTGGGCGGCCTGGCTCTCCTGCGGCACCATCTTCAGGGTGCCCTTGGCGGCGGTGGGGCAGACGTTCACGCAGACGCCGCAGCCCATGCAGTCCAGGGGAGAGACGGTCATGGCAAAGACGTAGTTCTCGCAGCCCTTGCCGTTCATGGCCTTGCTCTTGAGGGCGGCGGGGGCCTTGGCGGCCTCGTCGGCGGTCAGGGCGAAGGGACGGATGGTGGCGTGGGGGCAGACGAAGGCGCACTGGTTGCACTGGATGCAGGTGTCGGGGTTCCACTCGGGAACGTTCACCGCAACGCCGCGCTTCTCATAGGCGGAAGCGCCCTGCTCGAACTGGCCGTCCACGTACTTCTCGAAGGCGGAAACAGGCAGGCTGTCGCCGTCCATGCGGGCCACGGGCTCCATGATGCTGCGCACCATGTCCACGGTGGCGGCGTTGCCGTGCAGAGCCTCGGGGGCCTTGTCGTCGGCGGCGTTGGCCCAGTCGGCGGGCACTTCCACCTTGTGGTAGGCGTCGAAGCCGGCGTCGATGGCCTTCCAGTTCATCTCAACGATGGCCTGGCCCTTCTTGGCGAAGGTCTTTTCGGCGGCCTGCTTCATGTACTTGATGGCGTCCTCCCGGGGCAGCACGCCGGCCAGAGCGAAGAACGCGGACTGCAGGATGGTGTTGGTGCGCTTGCCCAGGCCGATCTCAACCGCCTTGTCGATGGCGTTGATGGTGTACAGCTGGATGTTGTTCTGGGCGATGTAGCGCTTGGACTCGGCGGGCATATGGTG
>NZ_CALXHK010000066.1:0-10128 GCF_944388085.1 Candidatus Allofournierella excrementigallinarum
TCAAGCTGGCGGCGGTGCATCTTTGCATGAAGGACCCCAGCCAGGACTGCATGGACGAGTACGGCAACCATCCCTGCGGCGGCTGAGATTTTTTGAACCGACGGGCGGGCCCTGCTGAAAACGGCGGGGCCCGCGCCTTCCCGTAACACCAAAGAAAGGGGGCGGCGCCCATGCAGGTGCTTGCCTATTTTATCATCAGCCTGCTGGCCAGCGTGGCGGGCGCCATCTGCGGCATCGGCGGCGGCGTCATCATCAAGCCCACCCTCGACCTGTTCCATCTGGACAGCGTGGCCACGGTGAGTTTTCTCTCCGGCTGCACGGTGCTGGCCATGAGCTGTTACTCGGTGACAAAGGCCCTGCGGGCGGGGGACAGCAGGGTGGACCTGAAGCTGGGCACCCCGCTGGCCATCGGCGCGGCGGCGGGGGGCGTTGCCGGCAAGCAGATGTTCGCGGCCATCAGCGCGGCCTTTGCCGAAACGGCGGGGGCGGTGCAGGCGGGGTGCCTGTTCCTTATCACCCTGGCCACCATGCTCTACACCATCAACAAGGGCCGCATCCGCACCCACAAAATTTTCAAGGCGTGGGTGTGTGTGGCCATCGGCCTGGCGCTGGGCGTCATGTCCAGCTTTCTGGGCATCGGCGGCGGGCCCATCAACCTGGTGGTGTTCTATTTCTTCTTCTCCATGGACACCAAGACCGCCGCCCAGAACAGCCTCTATGTCATCCTCATCAGCCAGATCACCAGCCTTGCGGCGACCCTCGTCACCGGCAGCGTGCCGCCCTTCGGCTGGCTGAGCCTCGCGCTGATGGTGGCGGGCGGCATCGGCGGCGGCATGCTGGGCCGCATCGCCAACAAGCGGATGGACAACAAGGCGGTGGAGAAGCTGTTCATCGGCCTGATGGGCGTCATCATGGCCATCAGCCTCTACAACGTCTGGCAGTACACCTTTGCGGTTTAAAAACGGCAAACAGGGCGGCCCCGGTCAAAAAAGACCGGGGCCGCTTTGCTGCGCCCGTTACCGCCGCCCAGCTTCTTTTGCATGGGCGCTGGCAGGTTTCACAAAAGCCTGCATGGAAGCGTGACCAGCGCGCCGTCCGGGACGGAAACGTCTAATTGCACAGATGAAACTCAGAAAAATCGTGAAAATGACGAAAGTGAAGCAGACGCTTGACGCAATAGTGTGAAAAATATATACTGACAACAAAATATACACTCGTGTTTATAAAGAGATACAGGATATTTCCAGGAAAAAATACAGGCAGACAAAGGCGATTTGAAACAATAAAAACAAAACAGCAAACGATGGAAGGTGGCTTTTTATGAATTCGCGTGAACGAGTGCTCGCGGCGCTGGAACACCGCCAGCCGGACCGTGTGCCCGTGGACCTGGGGGCCAGCCACCAGAGCGGCATCAGCGCCAGCACGCTTTATAAGCTGCGGGCGGCTTTGGGGCTGGAGCAGCATGCGATCCCTGTATACAGCCTGTTCCAGCTGCTGGGGCTCGTGGAAGAGGATGTGCGCCAGGCGCTTGGCATAGACGTGGTGGGCCTGTTCAACCCCGCGGACATGAAAAACGGCGTCAACAACCTGACCCAGCCCCTCACCATGTGCGACGGAACGCCCGTGCTGATCGGGGACAACGTTGCCTATGGAAGGGAAGAGGACGGTTCCTGGGTGATCTATCCCCAGGGAGACCGCACCGCGCGGCCGGGCGCGCGCATGCCGGCCAACGGCTTTTTCTTTGATGCGCTGGACCGGGCGCAGGATTTTGACGAGGACAACCTGACCCCGCTGGAAGATTTCAAGGACTCCTTCCCGCTGCTGAACGAGGCGGACTGCGAGTACCTCCGCCGCGAGGCGGACCGCCTTTATAACTCCACAGACTGCGCCGTGCTGGGCGCGCTGGGCGGATGCGGCCTGGGCGACGTGGCCAACATTCCCGCCCCAAACGAAAAGCAGCCGCGGGGCATCCGCCGCATTGAAGACTGGATGATGGCTCATATCCTGTATCCCGAGTACATTGAGGAGGTCTTCAAACTTCAGAGCGATGTGATGCTGAAGAACCTGGAAATGTACCGCCAGGCGGTGGGGGACCGCATCCAGCTGGTGTGGATCAGCGGCACCGACTTCGGAACGCAGAACGGTGAATTCATCCGCCCGGAACTGTTCCGCAAACTCTACAAGCCTTACTATGCGAAGGTGAACCAATGGGTGCACCAGAATACCGGCTGGAAAACGTTTTACCACAGCTGCGGCAGCATCGTCGGCTTCCTGGATGACTTTGTCGACATGGGCGTGGACGCCCTGAATCCGGTGCAGCTTTCCGCAAAGGGAATGGACGCCCGGATGCTCAAGGACAAATACGGCGGCAAGCTCACCTTCTGGGGCGGCGGCGTGGACACGCAGCAGACGCTGCCCTGCGGAACGCCGGAAGAGGTGCGCAAGCAGGTGCTGGAACGCCTGGAGATCCTGTCCCGCGGGGGAGGGTACGTATTCAACTTTATCCACAACGTAGTGGCAAAAACGCCTGTGGAAAACCTGATGGCCGCCTTTGACGCGGTGAGGGAATTCAACGGCCGTTGAAACCGGCACAATGCGCCGGCATTATAACCAAAATATTTCTTCTGCGATATAAAAAACATACAAAATGCGCCAAAACACTTGACAAAAGGCGGAATTCACAATAAGCTAAAAGAAAGAAATGTAAACACGTGTGTATGCCCTGGCAGAACGGGAAGAGGCTCCCGTTCATCACGCGCTGCCCCGGCCGGGCCGCACGTGCTTTGCAAAAAAAGACCGACACACTTTAGGAGGGAACAGAAATGAAAAAGTTGCTTGCTTTAGCTCTGGCATTCGCCATGTCGCTGTCGCTGGCGGCATGCGGCGGGACGCCCGCCAGCACCCCTGCTTCCGAACCCACGGCGTCCGCATCCGGCTCTTCCGCTACCGGGGAAAAAGAGCCGGTCAACCTTCGCTTCTACAACTACGCCCTTTCCGAGACCGCCAAGGCCGACTGGTGGGAGCAGACCGTCGCCAATTTTGAAGCGGAATACGACTGGATCACCGTCGAGCCCATTTCCGTGGACTACAACAGCATGGTGACCACCCTGACCAACGACCTGGCCTCCGGGCTCACTGCCGACATCATTTACGGCGAGACCACCTGGGTGCCCGCCCTGGCCGACGCGGGATTCCTCGACACCCCTGAAAACATCCTGAGCCCCGATTTCTACGCCGGCTATTATGAGAATGTGCTGAACGAGTTCCAGTACAATGGCGAGATCTACGGCGTGCCCCACTACATGACCAACTGGCTGATCTTCGTCAACAAGGACCTGATCGAGGCCGCCGGCCTGAGCATGGACAACTTCCCCACCACCGAGGCTGACCTGAAGACCTGGATCGAGACCCTGGCCGACTACTACGAGGGCACCGACGTGTCCACCATCTTCGGCATGACCACCGCTGAAGTGGCTGCCACCGGCATGGCGTTGAACGGCCTGTACACCGCTTTCGGCGGCACCCTGTTCAACGACGACGGCACCCTGGCTGACCTGAACGAGGCCACCAACAAGACCGCCATGAGCGAGACCCTGGACTTCTGCAAATACCTCATCGGCAACGGCTACACCCAGGAGAACCTGAAGCTGAAAGACTACCGCGCTGCCTTCGGCGCCGGCAATGTGTGCATGTACATTGACCAGTCCTGGGGCTACGCCCAGATCGGCGAGGTGGACCCCAACGCCGCCAACTTCACTGTGACCGCCCCGCTGCCCACCCAGTTGGGCACCAACGGCAAGGGCCTGTCCCTGATCTCCTCCCACTCCTTCCTGTTTGGCGCCGGGCTGGACGATTCCCACAAGGAAGCCATCGACCTGTTCATCCAGTATTGCACCAGCAGCGAGGTGATGGAGGAATACCTGAACACCATCGGCCTGGCCTTCCCGGCGCACGAGAACATGGCTGACGTCGCGATCTCTCCCATCCTGGAGGGCGCGGCTGCCGGTGTGAACAACACCGTTTACCAGCCCATGCCCGCTGCGCTTGCCAGCGTGCAGACCGAGCTTGCCACCGCGGCTTTGAACTATTGTGTCAACGGGATGTCCCTGGAAGACACCATCGCGGATTACATCACGCAGGCTGAGTACTACATGAACCAGTAATTGCCCGGCACGCATAAACGTGGGGGTGGGTGGCCGTCACCCACCCCCCTTTTTAAGACACAAGGAGTGGAAGCTATATGCAAACCGTGAAAAATGGCGTTGCGGCGGGCCCCAAAAAGTCCTTTTCGCTGCTGAAAAGCCGGCGGCAGAAGGACGCTGCATTCTCTCTGTTGCTGCTTACCCCGGCGATCATCTGCTGCGTCGTCTTTATCCTGTTTCCCATCATCGACTCGGTAAAAATGAGTTTTACCACCTATAAGATCGCGAACCTGACCCAGAACATCCCCGGCGAGTGGAACAACTTCGCAAACTACACCCGCCTTTGGTCTTCCGGGAAGCTGCAGGATTCCATCCAGGTAACGCTGCTGTTCGTTTTCGTAACGGTCGCGTTGAGCTTTGTGATCGGAATGGCGCTGGCGCTGATGCTCAACAGCAACATCCGGGGCGCGCGCTTTTTGCGCAGCGTGATGATGATCCCCTGGGTCATCCCCACCGTCATTTCCGGCCTGCTTTGGGCCTGGATCTACGCCAACCCCTACGGTTTGCTGCAGTATGTGATCGGCGTTGTCACCGACGGCCGCGTGACCGGCTTCGGCATCCTGAACAATCAGGAAACCGCCATCTGGGGCGTGATCATCGTGGCGCTGTGGAAGCAGATCCCGCTGATCACCCTGCTGCTGCTGGCGGGCATGCAGAACGTTCCGGAAGACATTCTGGAAGCCGCCAGGCTGGACGGCGCGAACTATCTCCAGTGCCTGTTCAAGATCGTCTTCCCCTTTATGCGCAGCGTCATTGCGGTGACCGTTTCGCTGTCCATCATCGACAACTTCAAGCAGTATCCGCTGTTTGCCACCCTGACCAACGGCGGCCCCGCGTCGGCCACGACGACGCTGGCGGTCCTCTCGTACGACGAGGCGTTCGTCAACTATAACTATGGCTCCGGCGCCGCGGTCACCACTGTCTGGCTGCTGCTGATGGTCGTTGTTGTGTTCGTGTTCAACGCCATCTTCCGCAAGAAAGATGATTAAAGGGGGATGTGAGCAATGAATCCGAAACTGAAACGCAACACGCTGCGCTTCGGCAGCAGTGCGCTGAAATATCTGGCGATCTTCGCGATCTTCTTCTTCCTTCTGTTCCCTGTCTACTGGATGCTGACCACATCCCTGAAGACCAACATCGAATCCTACCGCGCGATCCCCACCCTCTGGCCGGAGAATATCAACCTTGACGGCTACATCTCGCTGATCAAGGACGGCAAGTTCCTCACGTATTATAAGAACAACATTGTCGTCTCCGCCATGTCGGCAGCGTTCATCTGCTTTGTGTCGCTGTTTGCGGGCTACGCGCTGAGCCGCTTCCACTTCAAGTGGAACGTGCTGCTGTTCGCCACCTTCTCCTTCACCCAGATGATGCCCGTCATCAGCCGGCTGATCTCTCTGTATACCATCATGCGCAAGATCAACCTCACCGACACCCACATCGGCCTGGTGCTGGCCATCAGCGCAACGCAGATCCCGTTTGCGGTATCCCTGATGGCGTCCTTCTTCGACGGCATACCACGAGAACTGGAAGAGTCCGCCTCGGTGGACGGATGCGGCCGTTTTAAAACGCTGTTCCGGATCGTCATGCCGCTGGTGGTGCCGGGTCTGCTGGCCGTGGGCGTTTACAGCTTCCTGCAGACGTGGGACGATTACCTCCACGCCATCACGCTGATCCGTTCCACAGACTTGTGGACCCTGTCTCAGGGCCTGAAGCTGACCTACCTGGGCGAAGTCAGCGACTGGCAGCTGATCAACGCGGCCTCTACGCTGGGCGCCATCCCCATGATCTTTGTGTTCTTCTTCTTCCAGAAGTATATGATCAAGGGCCTGGTCTCCGGCGCGGTCAAGGGATAACTATTACGCCAGAGGGCTGCCGCAGGCTTTGTTCTGCGGCAGCCCTTTTTTGAAAAAACCGCGAAACAGGGCGCCCTGCCGCATCCTGCCGGGCGGCAGCGGGCGGGCGCCTGCGGCTGCCGCGGGCAAAGCCGGCCTGCGCCGGGGCGAAGCGGCGGCTTTGGCAAACGCCTTGCGGTGGGCCGGGGAAGCGGGCAGGGCCCCCGAGCTCCTGGACGTTTGGGCGGCAGAAAAAAGGGTCCCGATGCTTTTTTGAGCATCGGGACCCTTTTTTCGATCCGGCGGCGGCCCTTACAGCTCCACCACAGGGATGTTCAGCAGTTTGGCGACGGCGGCCATCTTGTCAGCCACATCCTGCCACACCACGCTGTAGTGGTGGCTCATGCCGCTCTCGGCGATCTTCTGGACCAGCTCCAGCACGGGGGTCTTGACCTTGACGTTGACCATGGAGCCGCGGGTGCTGCGCCGGGTGGGCACTGCCTCGCCCCGCAGCAGGAACAGGCGGTACTGGCCGTCGATGTTGGTGAAACGGGCGGCGGTCACCGGCCCGCTCTTCAGCGAGCACCAGAACGCGGTGCCCTGGCCGGCCAGGGGATGGTTGCACATGGCCACGCCGTCAGCCTCGTTGTGCAGGCTGGGGGCGGCGTTGCCGCAGTGCCAGAAGGTGACGGTGTTCTCCTCCTCGCCGATGTTGATCAGGTCGGTGATGAAGGCGGGCTGGCCGCAGAACATGTTCTGCACGATGGCGGCGAGGCCGGCGTCGATGTCGCCTTCGCAGGAGATGCCCACGCCCTCGTCCGCCAGGCGGCCCAGCACGGCGCAGGGGGTGGTGTGCAGGTTGCCCATCTCGGGCCAGCACTTGATGGAGGCGTAGTCGTAGCCCTGTTTCTTCACCAGCTCTTTGAGCACCAGATACAGGCGGGCGTGGTTCTCCAGATGGCCGTCGGGCAGAGCGGTCACGTCCCACTTTCCGCTCACACGGGCCATCTCCGCCTCCACCTCGCTCCAGGGCAGGGCGGCCATGGCGTCAAAGACCACCTTCAGGTCGGTCTCCTCAAAATTGATGCCAAAGGTGCGGCGGATGGCCACCTCGTCAAAGGCGCAGTTGTAGAAGGCGGTGGGGCGGTAGCCGAACAGGCCGAAGGTGAAGCCCTGCAGATTCTTGATGACGGCGTAGGCGGAGATCAGGTTTTCCAGCTCGGCTTTGACCCGCGCCTCTTCTTTGTTGCCGAATACCACGTGATGGGGCGCATGCAGCCGGACGAGGCTGGCGCCGTTCATGGCCGCGCAGCACAGGGCGTTGGCGTACAGGCGGTCCTGACGCTCCCACTTTTCCTCCCGGGGCGCCCAGAGCACGATGGGGCGGCGGCAGGCGTCCGCCAGGCCGCAGGCGATGTCGTCGCCGGTGAAGGCGCCGTACACCAGCAGGATCAGGTCCACCTTGTTCTCGTTGAAATAGGCGGCGCACGCATCCATGTCCTCATGGGTGCACACCAGGCGGGGGAAGCGGAACACATGGGCGTGGAGCAGGCTGCTTTCCGCCCAGCCGCCGTATTCCTGCAGGCGCTTTTCCGGCAGCTCCCGGGGCCAGCGCCCGGAAAGCGTTACCACAAAGCCGACGTTCAGTGCTTTCTTCATAGTAAATTCCTCCAAACCATGAAAATTCTGTGTGGAATGAAATATAAACACGAGTGTATGTCATCTGAAAAAATTATATGCCATTTTAAAGCCCCTGTCAAGCGCGACCGCTCGCGTATGACAGGGGCATGTGGTTTTTGCTCAGGTGGTCTGGCGTTCGATGAGTTTGGTGCTGAAGGTCTGGTTGGAGGGCTTCCCGCCCGCGATCATCTCGTCCAGCGTGGTGATGATGGCCCTGGCGATGGCGGGCCGGTCCAGCTCGACGCTGGTCAGGGCGGGGGTGACATAGTTGCTGATGCGGGAGTTGTCGAAGCCGATGACCGAGACGTCCTCCGGCACCCGCCGCCCGCATGCCAAAACGGCGGAAAGGGCCACGCAGGCCATGTCGTCGTTCCGGCCAACGATGCCGTCCACCGCAAGGCCGCTGTTCAGCCGGGCGCAAACGGCGTCGAAAAGCTCGCGCTCATTGGTGCAGCCGGTGACGAAGCGCTCGGCGCTGAAGGGCAGGCCGCTCTCCTCCATCTGGGAGCAGAAGCCGCTGAAGCGCAGGTCGTCCTTTTTGCTGAAGCGGCCGTGGCGGCTGATGCGGTCGATGTACAGCAGATGCCGCCGGCCCCGGCTCTCCAGCAGCTTGACACAGTCCCGGATGCCCTGGTTCAGGCCGGTATAGATGCGAACGGCCTCGCTGCCGATGTTGGGGTATTCCCGGTTCATCAGAAGCACCACCGGCACGCCGGAGTCGATGAGCATCTGCACATATTTTTCGTCAAAGCCGGTGGCGCTGATGACAATGCCGTCCACCAGGCGGCTGTTGACCTGAGAAACGAACTCCTCATCGTTGCGGTCGGCCAGAAGGGAGATGAGATAGCCCTTGTCATAGGCGATCTTGTCCATCTCCTCCACGATCTTTCCAAAGTGCTCGTTGGAGATGTTGTCGGCGATGAAAAGGATGTGGTTGCTCTTTTTCCCCTTCAGGGTGCGCGCCACCGTGTTGGGGCGGTAATGCAGCTGCCGCACCGCGGCGAGCACCCGTTCGCGCTTGTCCTGCGCCACATAGCGGTTGTTGTTCAGCACATAGGAGACCACGGTCTCCGACACGCCCGCCAGCGCGGCAACGTCCTTTCGCGTGGGGGTGTTCCTTACCTGGCTCAAAGCGAGTCCTTCCTTTCAAGACGGCGTTTCTACTACAATTATACCGTTTTCGCCCGCTTCGTCAACATAGACAAATAAAATGCTGAAAAGCCCTTGACGAAGCACGAAATAAACGGTATACTCAAAATACACACGAGTGTATAAACGGCCGCGCAGATACCACTATTTTACAAAACAAGGGAGCGAAACATATGCTGACGAACAATCTGGAACAACTGAAAAAGGCCAGCCGGGAAGGATATGCCATCCCGGCGATCAACACCCAGGGCGGCAACTATGACATCATCATGGGCATCTGTAAAGCGGCGGAAGAGCTGCGCTCCCCGGTGATCCTGGCCCACTATGTTTCCACCGGCGCTTTCTCCGGCAACGACTGGTTCGTGAACGTGGCCAAATGGTGTGCGAACAAGGTGTCGGTGCCGGTGTCCATCCATCTGGACCACGGCGACGGCTTTCCCATCTGCATGGAAGCGCTGCGCCTGGGCTTCACCTCGGTGATGATCGACGGCTCCACCAAGCCCATCGAGGAAAATGCCGCGCTGACCCAGAGCGTTGTGAACGTGGCAAAATACTTTGACGTGCCCGTGGAGGCGGAGATCGGCGAACTGCAGCGGCTGGACAACGGCGTGGTGCAGGAGAACAAGAACGTGGCCGACCCCGGGCAGGTGCGCCGCTTTTTGGAACTGTGCACCCCCGACACGCTGGCCATCGGCATCGGCAACGCCCACGGCTATTACAAGGGCAAGCCGGACATCAAGCTGGAAGTCCTGCGCGAGGTGCGCAAGTTCACCGACATCCCCCTGGTGCTTCACGGCTGCACCGGCATGGACGAGAGCGTCGTGAAGGAGGCCATCGGTCTGGGCGTGGCGAAGATCAACTTCGGCACCGAGATCCGCTACAAGTACGTGCAGCACTACGAGGAGGCCCTGCGCCAGCTGGACCACCAGGGCCATTCCTGGAAGCTCTCCCAGTATGCCAGCAACGCCCTGTGCGAGGATGTGAAGAAGATCATCCGGCTGTCCGGCTCGGAAGGCAAGGCCTGAGCGGCGCGGCCTCGCCGCCTCAAAAACCACCTGTGAGGAGGAAACGCGAATGAAACTGGACTTTGAATACGGCCACGGGCTGATGAGCGCCGAGCTGCCCGACTCCACCGACGTGTTCATCCCGGGCGCCACCGTGGCGGACCCGCCCTTCATCCCCGAGGACAAGCTGGAGGAGGCGTATCTGGAGAGCCTGCGCCATCCCATCGGCATGAAGCCCCTGAGCGAGCTGGCCTTCCC
>NZ_CALXHK010000067.1:0-9328 GCF_944388085.1 Candidatus Allofournierella excrementigallinarum
GGTGCGCCCGACTGGATTCGAACCAGCGGCCTTCCGGGTCGGAGCCGAACGCTCTATCCAACTGAGCTACGGACGCACATCTATGAAAACCGTCCGAAGACGGGTTTCAGCTATTCAGTTATAAGTGGTCAAATAGTAGTCAGACTACTACAAAACCGGAGAATGCGATGCCGAAAAATGGCTTTGTTATGCGGTTTTTCGGCTGCGCCCAACTGCCTGTCGGAGTTGTCGGAGCCGAACGCTCTATCCAACTGAGCTACGGACGCGGATCTGCGGAAAGCCGCCTCCGGGGGAGGGCTTTCCGACGTGTTGACCGCACCCTTTTGGTGCATCGCTTATTCTACCACATTTTTTTGACGTGGTAAAGCCTTTTTTCAAAAATCGCGCCGGAAACCCCGTTTGCGGGGCCTTCGGCGCGGATCCGTCAGCGGCGCGCCCTCAACAGGGTGAGGAGCAGCAACGCAAGAAGAAGGAACTGAAAGAAAAGGAACAGCAGCAGCGTTCCCGCCTCCGAGGGCAGGGAGCCTTCGTCAACAGGGACGGCGGGCGCCGGCGAGGGGGAGGGCACGGGCGACGGCTTCGGAGAAGTCGAGGGCCTGGGACGGCTTGTCCCGCTTGCGCTGGGGGCAGGGGCCTTTACAGGGGCCGGAGTGGAAGCGGCGGCCTGCCCGGGGGCCGGGGCCGGCGCGGCGGGGGTGGGGCGCACGGGCGAAACCGTCTGCCCCTGCGTCTCGTAGCCCCGCAGCACCGAGCCGGTGTAGTTGCCCTGAAAGCGCAGGGTGATGTTCACGCGGCTGCCGCTTTGGCGGCTCTCCACTGTGTAGTCGCTGCCCGCTTTCAGAACGGCGGTGCCGTCCCGCACGGTCAGCTTTTCCGCGTCCTGGGCGTTTTCCACCGGCGAGACCCACAGCAGCGAGGCGTCCTTGGGCAGCACCTGCACCGGCACCTTCACATGCTCCACCGCTTCGAAGTTTTCGGTGTCGGCGGGGGTGAACCGTGCCTCAAAGACCTGCGGCCCGGCGCTGCCCACCTTCTGGTCCGGGGCCTCCCAGGCAAAGCCCGGGCCGGGATCCACCTGGCCCAGCGAGCTGCCATACACCGCCGTCAGCCCGGTTGGAACGGTGTAGTCCTGCAGGGCCTTCAGGATGTGGAACTCCTTCACCGCCACAAGGCCGGCGCGGCCGTCCTGGGGCGGCACCACCGCCCGCACGTACCAGGTGCCCGCCTCGCTGGGCGGCTGGGAGGTGAAGACGCCGCTCTCGCTGTCGCTGTATGTGTACACCGGCTCGCCGTACCGGGCGCCGGCATGGGGAGGGTGGGCGGCTTCGCCGTAGGTCCAGTCCTCTATGGTCAGAGGCTCCACCCAGGCGTTGCTCACATGGAATCGCAGCGAGGCGGTGAAGGAGAAGGAGCCGTCGGTGTAGCGGTAGGTCACCAGACTGCCGTCGGCAAGGCCGGTGAGCAGGCCGTCCTCCAGCTGCGCGCCGGTCACGCCGGTGATGCGCTCCGGGTCGATGGGCAGCCCCGGCTGACCCAGGTGGAAGGTGGTCTGGCCCTGGGCCAGCTGCACCTCCACCGGGCGCTGGCCGTCCAAAACGGCGGTGGGGGCCGCCGGCCCGGCGCGGATGCCCAGCAGCTGATTGCCGCCGGCCATCAGATCGGTGAGAAGGGGGTTGGCGCTCAGGTCCAGAAAGACGAGGCCGCTGCGCTCGACGCCCAGCCGTTCAAGGTTTGGCGCGCGGCTCAAATCCAGCTCGGTGACCAGGGTGTAGGCGCACCAGAGGTCCAGCAGGGCTTCGTTGTTCCCCAGGGTGAGGGCCTTGAGGGGCCCGCCCATGTAGATGAGATATTGAAGGGCCCCGTTGCGCGAGACGTCCAGCGTCTCGAAGAGGTTGTCGCCGCAGGCCAGCTCCCTCAGAAGGGGGGCCGCCGAGGGGTCCAGGGCCGCCAGGCGGTTGCCGTGGCAGTGCAGCACCTCCAGCCGGGGCGTCTGGGAAAGGTCCAGCCCGGTGAGCCGGTTATCGTTGCACAGCAGGCTGGTCAGGCCCGGGGCCTGGTCCAGGGGCAGTTCGGTGAGGGCGTTGCCGATGCAGTTCAGCTGGGTGAGGGCGGGGAAAAAGCCGACGCCTTCCAGCGTGCGGATGCCCTTGCCGCGCACGTGCAGCATGGTCACCGCCGCCCGCTCGCTCTCGGAAAGGGCGCCGTCGCCGTCGGCGTCGAAGGTGCGCACGCAGGCCAGAAAGGCCGGGTCGGGGAAGTTCGTCTCGTCCAGCGCCACCGTCCCTTCAGCGGCGGCGAGGGCGGCGTTCAGGGGGCCGGCGGCGGGGGCGCTGCCGGCAGGGGCGGCGAGCGGGGCGTTCCCGGATACCGCCTCTTCGGCGGCGGCAGGAAGGGGAACAGCCGCTGCGCCCAGCACAAGGGCCAGCACGACGGCCGCCCGGAAAAGGGGCTTTTTGTAGTCGGTCATGGTCTGCCGCATCCTTTCTCTCAAAGCGTTTTGGGGCGTCAGGGCCGCAGCGGCTATGCAGCAGCCTGGGCCTTCTGAAGGGAAACCAGCAGGTCGGCGGCGAAGAGGGCGGAAAGGGCCGGCGCGGCGGTCAGCGCCGCGGCGGGGGAGAGCATCGCCACCCAGCCGCTCACCACCGGGTGGATGAATCGGAGCATCACCAGGGAGAAGGCGCCCCAACACAGGGAGGCCGGCAGGCAGATGTAGCCGTTCAGGTTGAAGCGGTACATGCTGTAATCCCAGTAGCGCAGATGGAACAGACGCTCCATGGTCCAGCCGGTGACGTATTCCAGCAGCGTTGCGCCGGCCATGCCCATCAGAAAAACCAGCAGCGGGTTTGCGGCCACCGGCAGGGCGAACAGCAGGACGGCCACGGCGCCGGAGCCGTAGATGGGAAGCAGCGGGCCGTTGAGAAAGCCCCGGTCCACCCAGCGCCCCTGGCGCAGGGAAACATAGCAGGACTCCCAGACCCAGCCGAGAAAGGAGTACAAAAAGAAGAACAGTGCCCACTGGGCGGGGGCGTAGCCAAACCAGGTCATAGGAGTCCCTTTCTCGTTACAGCGTGGGTGCGGCGCCCGGCCTCAGAGGGCCGGGCCGCCGGGGGCTGCGGATGCGGCCCGCTTTTCCAGGATGACGGTGGCCAGGTCGCTGATGCCGTCGGCCACCAGAGCGGCTCCGAACACCATCACCGCGATGCGCACCGCCGCGAAGGGGGCGATGACGATGAGGGCGCCCAGCACGATGGGAACGATGGCGGAGAGGGCCAGGGGGACCATGCCGGGGAACTGTTCCCGCAGGCCGGTGATGGCCAGGGGCAGTTTGCCGATGCCGTCCATCAGGAGCAGGGCGCCCAGCACCAGCGGCAGGACCGACAGGATGGCCTGGGGCCAGGCAAAGGCGAAGACAGAAAAGGCGGCGGGCAGCGCGGTGAGGAACAGATCGCCCGGATTGGCTGCGCCGGCCTTGCGGCCCTGCAGATAGCGCGCGAGACGGATCGCGCCGTAGGCGGCTGCGCCGCCGGCCAGCGCCCAGACGAAGAACGTGCCGGAGGCGGCGGGGAAGGCGAAGAGCAGAACGCCCATTGCGACATACAGCGCGGCCACCCAGACGGATGCGGCGCGGGTCCAGAAAAATTGAAACATTAGGATACCTCCTTGACAAAACAGGATTTGCAAAATTTCTTTTGCTGTTTCCATCCTACCATGGGCGGGCGGCGGAGTATGTTTGTCAGACAACGGGCTGTCGCTTCTTGTCAGAAAAAGGGAGCGGTTTTATAATAAAAAAAGAAAACTGCCTGCGAGGAGGCGCAAACAGCAGATGGAACACAAGCTGGACCTGGCGGTGCTGCGGGCAAATATGCTGTTCCGCAACCTGACCGACGAAGAGGTGCTGGGCGTCATCGACACCATGTCGCCTCACACCGTTTTGTGGACCGCAGCGCCATGTCCAACGAGCTGTGCAAGATGCGGGACGAGGGGCTTTTGAAGTTCGACAAGAGCCGCTTCGAGCTGCTGGTGGAGATGCCCATCACCGACGACGAGCCGGACCCCAACGACAAGGAATGAAAAAGGGCGCGCCGCAGGATAAACATCTGCGGCGCGCCCTTCTGTTGAGCGCTTAAGCGCAAAAAAGCCACCGGCCGGGCCGGTGGCTTTGATTTTTTTTGGGGGGGGGTCAGAACAGCTCCAGCAGGAACCGCGCCACATGGTCCACCGCACGGTCGGCCTGCCTGAGGGGGAACATCTGGAACACATGCCACATGCCCTCCCAGCACTCCATCCGGCAGGGCACGCCCTGCTCCAGCAGGCGCTGGTGCAGCCGGGCCGAGTCGTCGAAGAGGATCTCGTTGGAGCCCGCCTGGATCATCACCGGCGGGAAGCCGGAAAAATCGCCGAAGAGGGGCGAGAGCAGCGGGTCGGCCCAGTCGGCGCCGGGGGCGTAGGCGTCCCGGGTGGCCAGCATGTAGTCGGCGGTGAGGGAAGGGTCCGCCCCGGCCTGTTCGGTGAAGGACTCACCGCTGAAGGTCATGTCCGTCCAGGGCGAAAAAAGCACCAGGCGGCGGGGCAGCTGGCGGCGGGCGTCCCGCAGCAGCAGGGCCAGCACCAGGGCCAGATTGCCTCCGGCGGAGTCGCCCATCACCACCACGTCCCGGGCGCCATAGCCCAGCAGCATCAGATAATCCCAGGCTTTCAGCGCGTCCTGCCGTGCGGCGGGGCTGGGGTGTTCCGGCGCAAGGCGGTACTCAAAGCAGAGCACTTCGTAGCCGGTGCGGCTGGCGATCTTGGAGGCGAGGGGGCGGGAGTAGTCCAGGCTGCCGCTGGTGTAGCCGCCGCCGTGGCAGTAGAGCACCACCTTGCGGGGGTCGTGGCCCTGTTCCGGCCGCACCCAGGCGGCGGGCATGCCGTTCAGGTCGAAGGGCTCCCAGCCAAGGCCCAGCAGCGGGGCGGCCAGCCGCCCCAGCACCTTCTGGCCTTTGCGCTGACGGTCCAGCTCTTCCTGCCCGGCGGGGGCGGGAGAGGAGGCCGAACGGATGGTGCGCATCGCCTTCATCATAGCGGTGGTCACCGCCTGGTCGGCGGGGCTCGTGTCGGAATAGTGGGGCATGGGGATGTGCAGGCCGCCCCGGGCGTTTGTGTTGCTGGTGTTTTCCATAGGTGTTTCTCTCTTTCGGCGGGCCCGCGGCAAGCGGGCGGTGGCTGCTGTTTTCAGTATAGCATAAAAATGGGGCGAGGGCGTTGCCCGCGGGGGGCGGCGGTGCTACAATACAAGATAGAGACGGAAGGAGGCGACGCGGAATGGCGCGCACCGCACAGAACTGGTACCGGCTGGACAACGCGGGCATGGTCTATTCCGCCATCCAGCGGGACGATTACTCGGCGGTCTACCGCTTTTCGGCGGTGATGGACGCCCCGGTGGACCCGGAGCGTTTGCGTCAGGCCGCCCGGCGGGTGATGCCGCGCTTCCCCGGTCTGCAGGTGCGGCTGCGGCGGGGGGTGTTCTGGTATTATTTTGATTCCGACCCCTCCTTTGTGCCCGACGTGGAGCCGGACATCGCCAACCCCTGCCAGCCCATCCGCTTTTCCTCCAAAGACCGGCTGCTGCGGGTGTTCTATTACGGGCCGCGCATCTCCATCGAGCTGTTCCACGCGTTGGCGGACGGCGCGGGCGCGCTGGTGCTGCTGAAAACGCTGGTGGCGGAGTATCTGCGGCTGGGCGGGGCGGAAGTGCCCTGCACCGAGGGCGTCCTGGACCCGGCCGGGCCTCCCGACCCGGAGGAATGGGAGGACGCCTATCCCCGCTACGCTACCTCCCGGGCCCGGCGCAGCCTCAAGGCCGGCCCGGCCTACAGCTACACCGGCACGCCGGAACCCTTCTACACGCTGAACGTCATCATGGGCCTCATCCCGGTGGACAAGGTCCGCGCCGCCGCCAGGCGCTACGGCGTTTCCATCACCGAGTTCCTGGCCGCCGGGCTCATCCAGGCGCTGATGGTGCGCCAGCGCTGCGAGGGCAGGCGGCGGGAAAAGCCGGTGGCCCTGGTGGTGCCGGTGAACCTGCGGCCTTATTTCCCCAGCCGCACCCTGCGCAACTTCATCCTCACCGCGCGGCCCTTCATCGACCCGGAATTGGGGGACTACACCTTCGCGGAGATCGCCTCTCAGGTGCATCACTATATGCGGCTGCACGTCACAAGGCAGGAGCTGGCCGCCTACATCACCCGGAACGTCAGTTTGCAGCGCTCGCCGCTGCTGCGGCTGGTGCCCCGCCCGCTGAAAAACCTGGGAATGGCGGCAGGGTTCCGGATGCTGGGTGAAAAGCCCTATTCCACCACCTTCACCAACCCCGGCGTGTTCCGGGCGCCGCCGGAGATGGAAGCCCACATCCGGCGGGTGGAGATGGTGCTGGGCCAGTCCTATTCCGGGCGCACCAACTGCGCGGCCATCAGCATGGGCAACACCCTGACGCTGAGCTTTTCCGGCACCATGCGGGAGAGAGATCTGGAACGGGACTTCTTCCGCTGGCTGGTGCGGGAGGGCGTGCCGGTCAAAATCCTCTCCAACAGAAAGGGCTGAGAGATCATGTCTTATTGCGTGAACTGCGGGGTGGAGCTGGACGCCTCCGCCCATGCCTGTCCGCTGTGCGGCACTCCGGTGGTCAATCCCCGCTGCCCGGTGGACGAGACCGCCCAGCCGCCCTTCCCGCTGGCGCGGCGGGAGGTGGAGCCGGTGGACCGGCGCAGCCTGGGGCTGCTGCTCACCGGCATGCTGGCCTCAGCGGCGGTGTGCTGCTGTGCCATCAACTGGCTGGCCTTCTTTCCGGCGGCGCCCTGGTCGCTCTATGTGGCGGGGGCGGCGGCGGTGCTCTGGGTGTGGACGGCGCTGCCGCTCTTGGCCCGGGGCTGGCCGGCGCCGGCCTTCCTGCTGGCAGACGCGGCCGCAGCGGCGGGCATGCTGGCGCTGGTGGCCGCCCTCACCAACGGCTGGGGCTGGTTTGCCCGGCTGGCGCTGCCCATCCTGGGCATCACCGCCCTGCTGGTGGCTGCGGTGGGCGGCATGATCGCCCGGCGGCGCTCCGGCCTTTCCACGGCGGGGGTGTTCTTCCTGCTGCTCATCCTCTGGCTGCTGGCGCTGGAAGCGCTCATCGACCTCTATGCCTTTGGGCAGTACCGGCCGGGCTGGTCGGTCATCGCCGCGGCGGCGGGGCTGGTGGCGGCGGTGTTTCTGCTCATCGTGCGCCTGCGCCCCCGCTTGCGGGAGGAACTGGGCCGGCGCTTCCACACCTGAATGCCCCTGTTATCAGTATAGCCCTTCGGGCCCGGCAGGTCTGTGCGTCAAACAACAGGCCGCCGGGCCTTCTCTGCGCCCTTCAGGAGGGGCGCATGCGGACGGCGCAGGAGGCGGCCCGGCAGCTGCGGGGCCTCTGTGGCAGCCGGCTGTGAAATAAACAGAAAGCGGGCCGGCCCCCAAAAGGGACCGGCCCGCTCTTTTATATATAATGTTAGTTGCGGTGCAGCACCGGGTAAACCGCCCGGCTCAGAATGCCGGACACCACAAAGCCCGCGGCGGCTTCCACCGCGCCCTGCACGCCCACGAACAGCAGCACGAACGCCAGCGGGTCCGCCGCGCCCAGGGCGGTCACAAAGCCCTGGATGTAATCGGTGCGGTAGAAGAACAGCACCAGCGCGGCCATGAAAAACACGGTGTTCAGCACCGGGCCCGCCAGGGCGGCCGCGCCGAAGGCGGCGTTGGCCCGCAGGGGGCGGCCCTTGCGGTGAAGGGCCTTGAAGAGCACCCCCGGCAGCCAGCCCGCCAGCACCCGGGTGGGCACACAGGTCAAAAAGGTGAACGCCGGGTTGATGGTCATCAGCGTGGTGCCGAAGGCGTCGGACCCGAAACAGGTGGAAAAGCTGGTCAGGCCGAAGATGCCGCCCAGGATGGCGCCCTCGGCGGGCCCCAGCAGGATGGCGCCCACCGTCACCGGGATCATGATGGGGGTGATGGCCAGCGGGCCGATGTGGATGTAGCCCAGCGGGGTGTAGGCCAGCACCAGCACGATGGCGGCCAGCAGCGCCAGCCGGGTCAGACGCAGGGTTTTGGAATGGTCGTTCATGTTACATACTCCTTTACTGCCGCTCCGCCTCAAAACGCGGATACAGCGCAAACTTATTTATGCACACGCCCCTCGCAGGGCGGAACACCATGAAATATTCACTTTTGGTTTTTCAGCCAGATGAGGTTCATGCCGTCCAAAATAAGGTCTTCGCAGCGGCGCACCGGCTGGGCCATCGCCTTCAGCACCGCCTCGGGCAGTTCGCCGGTGGCGGCCACCCAGGCGCTTTCGCCCAGCTCGCCCTTGAGGCGGGCGATCAGGCCGTCCAGCATGGCGGCGGTGCCCAGGATGCTGCCCGCCTGCAAACAGGCGGCGCTGTTCTTCGCCAGCGGCGCAAGGGCGGCCCGGGGCGCGTCCAGGTCCACCTGGGGCAGCTGGGCCGTGCCCTTCACCAGGGCGTTCAGCGCGGCCTTCGGCCCCGGCAGGATCATCCCGCCCAGAAGGCGGCCCTTCTCGTCAATGCCCATCAGCGAGAGGGCGGTGTCCGCACACAGCAGGATCACCGGCCCCGGCGCAAGGTCCAGCGCCGCCACGCCCGCGCAAAGAAGCTCCGCCCCCAGCTGGCCCGGGTCGTCGATGCAGATGGCAAGGCCGCTTTTGAGCCCAGGGCCCACCGTGAGCACCCGCCCGTCGCTGCGCCGCCGCAGGGCGGCGGTCATGGGGGCGGTCAGGGCCGGAGCCACCGAACCGAGGATGGCGCCCTCCCACCGGCAGCCGCCGTGGCCGTACAGGTCCAGAAGCTGCCCCAGGGCGATGGCGCACTCATCCGCCGTCATACCGGGCCGGGCGCTCAGCCGGCCGGAAAAAAGCTTTTCCCTCCCGCTGTATCCGCCCACCGAAATGTGGGTGTTGCCGATGTTCACCGTCAGGACCATGGCGCCGCGGCCCCCTTTCTCTTGAGCGGTCCTATTATAATACGATTTACGGCAAAAAGGCAAGTCCCCCCGGATTTGGCCGCCCGCGCAGATTTTTCCAAAAGCTGCAAAAAGGGGGTTGACTTTTGGGTTGGAGGCTCGTATAATACAGACTTGCGCCCCGGAAGGGAAGCGGCGGCAGCCGCCCGCCCGGAAGCGGCCGCCTGGAAAAAATATCGCAAAAAAGTGTTGACAAACAGCGCCTGGCGCGATATAATAAGCAGGCTGCCTCACGAAAGCGCGGGGCGCAGAGGACCTTGAAAATTGAACAATAAGAAGAACTTGAAGGACCCTTTTT
>NZ_CALXHK010000068.1:0-9256 GCF_944388085.1 Candidatus Allofournierella excrementigallinarum
ATGTAGGTTTGTCAAACATATTGGACAGTGAACTCATAAGGAGAAAGCCAGTTGAGAGGCCTCATGGGGAAATTGTTGGAGCGGCGATTATGAACAGCGAGCTGCCTGGCAAAGTCGTCGAGAGAGTAAAAACTGTGACAGGCAAAGAAACGTTTCTGATCCTCCCTGTGACTTCGCTCCACCTTGCCGTTGTGGCGGGGCGTGTAGGGGCGGATGAGTTTGTGCCGTATGCCCAGTTTCGCAGCAGTGGATTCAAAGAGGGTTGGCAGATCCCGTTGGCTGTTGGAAAAGCGGTTGGTGAATTCAAAACCGTTGTCGGTCTGTACACACTCGACTCGGATGCCGCGGCGAGCGTACCAGCTGGATAATTTTCTGAGGAAGTCTGCGGAAGAATATGTGCTTTGTTCAGGGTATGCTGCCAGGAAACGCAAGCGAGTGAACTCGTCGATGGCGGTATACTGGAACAAGCGCAGTTCCGAATCGGCAATACAACCGCGAGGAACCACTTTCACGTCCACCTGAACGCGCTGGCCAGGATAGCTCATTTGCTCATATGGTTTGGGTTTGTAGGCTGATTTTTTGTTGCATGGAGGGAATAATCCCAGTCTGCGCATGACCCGAAACAGGCTCTCTGGGCGGCGGGTGTATCCTCGTTTGCGCAGCCGGTGCCACAGCTCCACCATACCAAGATTTGGATTGCGGCGGCGCATATTCTGAATCAGCTTGAGTTCTTCGGATGTATGCTGCTTCGGGTGACTGTGCGGGCGTTTTGAGCGGCAAGCCAGAGATTGTACTGTGCTGTCCCAGCGTTCCTTCCAGAAGTAGATGTACGACCGGCTTTTGTTGTATTTTCGACTGGCGCGGCTGACGCCATATTTCTCTGCGTACTTCATCAGGGATTGCCGATACGCCATGTCCTGTGTTATACTCTTGCTCATGAAGGATATGGTCTCCTTTCTCGGTAAGTTTTGTGTGCCAACTCAACTATAACCGATTGAGGTCATATCCTTCTACTTTTTTATTCTACTGTCCAAGATGTATTGTAGCGCTACAGCTGGAATCCGTCGGTCTCTAGTTCAACGCCGTTTCGCATTGTGCGCGGCGATGATCGCGTCGATTTCTCGCTCGGTGGCTTCCATCTCCCGACGGAACATCCGGGAGGACACCCGCAGCGTGCCGTGGCCCATCAAAATCAGCTGTTCGGCAGCGTCACTGGTGACCGCCCGTACCCGGCGGTCCGTTTCCAGCTTGCCCAGTTCATAGGTCACTTTTTCGATGTAGGCGTCGGCGGTCTCGGCCTCCTTGGTGTAGACCACCCAGACACCGCCCTCTTTCTGCACGCCGCCCGCGCCACCGGTCACCCGGTAGGCGTCGAACACCACGATCAAGGTGCACTGATGATAGCCCTGATAGTTGCAGAGGATCTGTATCAGCGCCTCGCGGGCGGCGGAAAGGTCCTGGGCCGCCAATTTTTTCAGGTCCGGCCAGTCAAAAATGACGTTATAGCCATCCACAAGCAGATGCTCCGGCGTTTTCTTCCAGGGGCCGGCGGGGCCGGCGGCTTTCTCCTCCTTCGGGCTGCGGAACAACTCCCGCCGCTGCACCGGGCCGTAGGTGCGTTCAAAGATGGCCGCCAGCTGGGCATCCTCCTCCAGGCTGCCCGACACCGGACGTGCGGTGCGGGCGGGAACGGGTGTAGAAGCCTGTTCCTCTTCTTCACCTAAGTGCACCCGGTTTTCTAAATGCATTTTTGCCGCTGCCTCCTGCCAGGGTACCACCACCCCCGCACCGTGGCTGCAAAATACCGAATCGGCAGGGTTTTCGGTGTCCCGCTCGGGGTCATAGCCAATGCCGGCGATGACCGCTTCAGCGTTGTGGCAGGGCTCATACCCCTTCACCGTCAGGGATAAACGGCCCTCTCCCTTGGTATAGGCCGCCACTTGGGCTGCGTAGCCGGTTATTTCGCTCACCGGCGCTTCCCCGACGAGCAGCGCAGTCTCGCCCAGTGTCTCGGGCGGGTCAAACCTGCCGCTCATCCGCTGCACATCCGACATGGCCCGGCCCACATTCGCCGCGGGAACTTCCAGGCGGAAAGAATACCAAGGCTCCAGCAGGATGTTCTCCGCCCGCATAAGACCCTGGCGCAGCGCCCGGAAGGTAGCCTGGCGGAAGTCGCCGCCTTCGGTATGCTTCAGGTGGGCTTTGCCTGCCACCAGGGCAATTTTCATGTCAGTGATGGGGCTGCCGGTGAGCACGCCGGGGTGCCGACGCTCCGCCAGATGACTCAGCACCAGCCGCTGCCAGTTGCCGTCCAGCTCGTCCTCGCTCACCCGGCTTTCCAGCACAAGGCCGCTGCCCCGCTCGCCCGGTTCCAGCAGAAGATGAACTTCGGCATAGTGACGCAGGGGTTCAAAGTGGCCCATCCCCACCACCGGGGCCGCGATGGACTCTTTGTAAACAATGCTGCCCGGGCCGAAGGCGACGTCCAGCCCGAAGCGGCTTTTCATCAGCTGCGTCAGCACCTGTTGCTGCACTTCGCCCATCAGGCGCACCTGCACACGGCCGGCTCCCTCGTTCCACTCCACCTGCAAAAGAGGGTCCTCCTGCTCCAGCAGGCGCAGTTTCGCCAGCAAGTCGGAGACATCCGTTCCCTCCGGCGTCAGTACCTGGCAGGCCAGCACCGGTTCCAGCGCCGGATTGATCCCGTCCCTCTCCGCTCCAAGCCCTTCGCCGGACCAGGTGTGTTCCAAACCGATGACGGCGCAGATGGCGCCGGCTTCCGCCTCTGAGAGAGGCGCGAATTTTGCACCCGAATAGAGGCGCAGGCCGTCTGCTTTCTGCTGCCAGTGCTCGCCCGAAGCAGTAACTCCCTCCAGCACAGTCTTGGCTTTCAGGCTTCCGCCGGTCACCTTGATGTGGGTGAGACGTGTTCCCTGCTCGTCCCGGGATATCTTGAACACCCGGGCGCCGAAGGCCGTCGGGTACACCGGCACAGGTGTCCAATGCTCCAGGCCGGCAAGAAATTCATCCACCCCCTGCAGTTTGAGCGCAGAGCCAAACCAGCATGGAAAAGCCCGCCGGGCCGCGATGAGCCCGGCGGTGCTTTGTTCACTCACCGTGCCGGTGTTGAGATATTCTTCCAGGACCGTTTCGTCCAGGGCGGCCAGTTCCTCGGCCAGTTCCTCGGCAGGCAGCGCAAAATCCACAAACCCGTCATCAAGAGCGCTGTTCAGCGTTGCCAGCACCGCGGCTTTTTCCGCCCCCGGCAGGTCCATCTTGTTCACAAACACGAAGGTGGGTACCCGGTGCCGCGCCAGCAGCTGCCAAAGGGTGCGGGTGTGGCTCTGCACGCCCGCCGGGCCGCTGATGACCAGCACCGCGCAGTCCAGCACCGAGAGGGTGCGCTCCGCCTCTGCGGCAAAGTCCACATGCCCGGGGGTATCCAACAGGGTGATCACCGCGCTTTCCAGCGGCAGCACCGCCTGCTTTGCAAAGATGGTGATGCCCCTGCGCCGTTCCATCTCGTCGGTATCCAGAAAGGCGTCGCCGTGGTCCACGCGGCCGGGCTTTTTCAGCCGCCCGCCCCGATAAAGCAGCGCTTCGCTCAAGGTCGTTTTGCCCGCGTCCACATGGGCCAGAACACCAACGGTAATACGCCTCATGTCTGTTTTTCCTCCGGGGCAAAACTGGGCGTGCGGTTCTGGGGAAGCAGGTACAGCGCGCAGGGCAGCAGCCACAGGCACACGTTGATACAGGGCCAGATGAAGTGGCCTTCCATGAATGAGTGGGCCAGCATCACCACCAGACAGGCGCTCTCGGTGACCGCGCCCTTTTTCATCAGTTTCCACAGCAGCAGCGTGACCGCGCCCCAGAGCAACAGGCTCATCACCGGGCCAGCGTAGATCCATTGGGCGACGTAGAAGTTATCCACCAAAAAGTCTTCGCCCAAAAGCTGCTGCCCGGCAATGGCAACGGGAGCCTGGGTAAGGGCTTCGTTTGCAAGGCTGAGACGTCCGGTGAAAAGGCCGTCCAGCCGGATCCAAAGTCTGCTGTCCGCACTATAAAACAGACCGCCCAGCAGACTGAAAGCAAAGGCAACCGCGGGAGCCGCGCTCACAAGCACGCGCACCCAGAAGGGTCTTGCCATGGCGGGGAAAAACCGCAAAATCACAGTCAATACAAGCAACAACGCAATGCACACGGTGGCGGCGCGGCTGTCCGGGCCCTGATCGCAGAACACAAGAGCAGCCACCAGCAGAGTAAAATCGAACCATCTGAGTTTTTTCACCTGCCGCCAGCACAGATACATGACGCAGAGCCCCAGCAAAATGGCGCCGGTGAGGTTGTACCAACCGTAGCCGAAGCTGTTTCTGAGCCGTCCTGCACTCCCGGTGTATTCCACTGTGTCAATCCATCCCAGGAGGTAGATCGACACGGTTGACAGAACGCTGGCGGTGCTCACCGCAAGGCTGGCCTTCAGAGTACGCCGAAGCGGCACATCCTTGGCAGCCAGCGCAAACAGGATGCCGGTGATGACCCAGAAATCATGATCATTGATGAACACCCAGCGGGACACAAAGAAAAAGCACCAACCCACACCCAGCTGCCAGCCGGAATATCGGGTGAAAAACACCAGCTTCAGAACAATGGCGACGAAATAGATCACTTCCAGTTTGGGCGCCAGGAAACTGTGCCAGGCATAGCCTCTCTCCCGAACAAGACTGTTCATAAAGAACATGTCGAACTGGAGCAGCGCCACCGCAGCCAGGAACAACCAGCCGCCAATGGTATACCGTGCCTCAGCGGCCCAGCCGCCGAACAGAAAGCGCTCGTTTTTCAGACCGTATCGCACTTTGTCGGTAAAATTTCCTTTGTGCGCCAGGGTGAAGCCCCCCAGCCATACAAGGCCCAGGGTCCAGCCCAGCAGGATCAGATCGAGCCAGCTGAATATTCCGTTCACAAAGAGAGATCGAAGCACGCTCTCATTCCTTCCCTTTGGATTTCAAATTCGCTTTCTCTGTCCATTATATCTTTATTGCCGCCGCTTGTCCACGGTTCATTGTCCCAGCCGGGCCGCGTTGCGATTTCTCTATATTTGTGGTATAACTATGTAAAATAAATCGCCCGTTTGGCAAAGGAGGGAAAACCCTGAAAGACAAGTGGAAAACCGCCCCGCTGTCCGAAAAGCTGACGGCAGGCATGGCGGTGCTGGTGTTTCTTGCCATGCTGGTCTTCAACTGTCTGACGCCCTATGTGGCAGACGACTACACCTTCTCCTTCAGCTATGCCACCGGCGAGCGGCTGACCGGACTTCTCAGCGTTCTGGAAAGCCAGTGGTATCACTACTTTCACTGGAGCGGACGCTTTATCATCAAGTGCCTGGCCCAGGGCTTCACCGTACTGCCGAAAGGCGTATTCAACCTGCTGAACGCCGCAGTATACGCCGGCCTTGGTCTCCTTCTTCACCGGCTGGCGCTGGGCCGGAAAGAGCGTTTCGATCCGGCAGTGCTGGCACTCATTTATCTGAGCCTCTGGATGGTCTCACCGGTGTTCGGCCAGACGAACCTGTGGATGTGCGGCTCGGTGAACTACCTCTGGGCCACCTTTTTCTGCATGGCGGCGCTGGTTCCCTATGCGCTGCATCTGCGCCAGTGCCTTGCGCCGCGCCGCTGGCTCGCGCCCGTCTGCCTTTTTGCGGGCCTCGTTGCCGGCTGGGCCAGCGAGAACACCAGCGCCGGGCTGCTGGTGGCGCTGGTGCTCTGCGTTGGGTTCTTCCTCTGGCGGGACAAAAAAGCTCCCCTCTGGGCCTGGCTGGGCCTTCTGGGCGCGCTGGCGGGCTTCGCGCTGCTGATTTTGGCGCCGGGCAACTACCAGCGGCAGGACGCCGCCGCCGATCCCCGCGGCCCCCTGACCGTTCTGGCGGTGCGCTTTCTCACCGCGCTGGATCAGCTGGCAAGCGGCGGCGGGCTGGTGCTGCTGGTGCTTTTTGCCGTGCTGTTCTGCCTGCTGGCGATGCAAAAGCCGGGCGCGGCCGGGCTGTTCCGGCCCCTCGTTTTCTTTGCGGCGGCGCTGGGTGCGAATTTTGCCATGATCCTCTCCCCTGTTTATTATGACCGCTCCACCCACGGCGTGTTCACCTTCCTCACCGCCGCCTGCGCCGCCTGTGCGGTGCAGCTGGAGGGCAGGGGCATCCGCCGGGCGCTGGCCGCCGGGGCCGCCGGCCTCGCCATGGCGGCGGCGGTGCAGTTCGTCTGGGCGGGGTACGACATTGCCAGCTTCTTTGTGATGCGCCAGACGCGGGAGGCCGCCCTTCTGGAAAGCGCCGCGGCGGGCGAAACGGAAGTGGTGACCTACGCCATCGAGCCCTACACCCGCTGGTGCGCCGGCTGGGGCCTGCCCGACCTGCGCCAGGACCCCGCCGACTGGGTCTGCGCCGACACGGCAAAGTATTACGGGCTGGAAAGCCTTTCGGCGGACGGGGCCCGCACCTACCCCTTCCCCGGCAAGACCAACACCGCTTTTGAGACTGGCGAGATCGCCGACCCCTGAATGACAAGAAAAGCCCCGCAGGCACATGCCTGCGGGGCTTTGGTTTGTTTACAGTGTTCCGCCGTTGATGAGGTATTCCGCCAGTTCCTCATCGTCTTTGTCCACAAAGATCTTATACTCGGTGGCAGCCCGGGTGAGGAACGGGAGCACCTGCCCATTCATGGAGCGGGGCATCAGGTCGTCGGTGTGCTGGCGCACCTTGAACTTGACGCCGCCCTCTTGCAGCGCCATGCGGGCCGCCGCCACCTGGACCGCGTCGTAGCTGGAAAGCACCAGCCGCTGCCGGAAAAGGCCTGCCAAAAATTTCATACCGCATCCTCCTTACAAGGGGAAAGAAGCGTAGGTCAGTGGGCGTAGATGCTCAGGATGTTCAGCAAAATCTCCACGCTTTTGTCCATCTTCTCCGCCGTGATGTATTCGCAGGGGCCGTGGAAGTTGAAGCCGCCGGTGCCGAGGTTCGGGCAGGGCAGCCCCATGAAAGAGAGCCGCGCCCCGTCGGTACCGCCCCGGATGGGCACGATCTTGGGCTCCAGCCCGGCCTGTTTCACCGCCAGCTGGGCATTCTCGATCAGATGGTAGTGGGGCAGAATTTCCTGCTCCATGTTGTAGTAGCTGTCCTTCAGCTCCAGCTCCGCGGTGCCTTCGCCGTACTTTTCGTTGATAGCATCCGCGGCAGCGGTCATCGCGGCCTTGCGGGCCTTGAATTTCTCCATGTCGTGGTCACGGATGATGTATTCCAGCTTCGCCTCGCTCACCGTGCCGCTCATCTCGCACAGGTGGTAAAAGCCCTCGGTCCCCTCGGTGTGCTCCGGGCGCTCGTTGGCGGGCAGCATGGCGTGCAGTTCCATTGCAATGTTCTGGGCGTTTTTCATCAAGTCCTTGGCGCTACCGGGGTGCACCGAGAAGCCATGGATGGTGACGAAGGCCGAGGCCGCGTTGAAGTTCTGGTATTCCAGCTCGCCCACATCACCGCCGTCCACCGTGTAGGCATAATCGGCGCCGAAGCCCTTGACATCGAACAGGTCGGCGCCTTCGCCCACCTCTTCGTCAGGGGTAAAGGCCACGCAGACCTTGCCGTGGGGAATGTCCTCTTTCTGCAGCCGTTCCACAGCGGTAAGGATCTCGGCGATGCCTGCCTTGTCGTCCGCGCCCAGCAGAGTGGTACCGTCAGCGGTGATGAGGGTCTGGCCCTTCCAGTTTGCCAGCTCGGGGAACTGGGCCACCCGCATGTACTCGCCGGTGCCGGTGAACAGAACGTCGCCGCCGTCGTAGTTCTCGATGACCTGGGGCTTCACGTTCTCGCCCGGGGCGTCGGGGGCGGTGTCCATGTGGGCGATGAGGCCGATGGCCGGTTTATCCTCGCAGCCGGGGGTGGCGGGCAAAACGCCGTAGACATAGCAGTGTTCGTCCACCCGCACGTCCTCAAGGCCCAGCTCCTTCATCTGCCCTTCCAGCAGGCGGGCCAGGTCAAACTGGCGGGCTGTGCTGGGGTGGGTGGCGCTGTGGTCATCGGAGGTGGTGTAAATCTTCACATAATCAAGGAAACGCTCATAAGCGCGCATGGGCTTCGCCCTCCTTCTTTTCACTTTGCTTGTATTGTAGCACAGGGCGGGCAAAATAGGAAGGGGCGCCGCCCGCGTCGAATTCTCCCCTTTGTAGGTTTGTCAAACATATTGGACAGTGAACTCATAAGGAGAAAGCCAGTTGAGAGGCCTCATGGGGAAATTGTTGGAGCGGCGATTATGAACAGCGAGCTGCCTGGCAAAGTCGTCGAGAGAGTAAAAACTGTGACAGGCAAAGAAACGTTTCTGATCCTCCCTGTGACTTCGCTCCACCTTGCCGTTGTGGCGGGGCGTGTAGGGGCGGATGAGTTTGTGCCGTATGCCCAGTTTCGCAGCAGTGGATTCAAAGAGGGTTGGCAGATCCCGTTGGCTGTTGGAAAAGCGGTTGGTGAATTCAAAACCGTTGTCGGTCTGTACACACTCGACTCGGATGCCGCGGCGAGCGTACCAGCTGGATAATTTTCTGAGGAAGTCTGCGGAAGAATATGTGCTTTGTTCAGGGTATGCTGCCAGGAAACGCAAGCGAGTGAACTCGTCGATGGCGGTATACTGGAACAAGCGCAGTTCCGAATCGGCAATACAACCGCGAGGAACCACTTTCACGTCCACCTGAACGCGCTGGCCAGGATAGCTCATTTGCTCATATGGTTTGGGTTTGTAGGCTGATTTTTTGTTGCATGGAGGGAATAATCCCAGTCTGCGCATGACCCGAAACAGGCTCTCTGGGCGGCGGGTGTATCCTCGTTTGCGCAGCCGGTGCCACAGCTCCACCATACCAAGATTTGGATTGCGGCGGCGCATATTCTGAATCAGCTTGAGTTCTTCGGATGTATGCTGCTTCGGGTGACTGTGCGGGCGTTTTGAGCGGCAAGCCAGAGATTGTACTGTGCTGTCCCAGCGTTCCTTCCAGAAGTAGATGTACGACCGGCTTTTGTTGTATTTTCGACTGGCGCGGCTGACGCCATATTTCTCTGCGTACTTCATCAGGGATTGCCGATACGCCATGTCCTGTGTTATACTCTTGCTCATGAAGGATATGGTCTCCTTTCTCGGTAAGTTTTGTGTGCCAACTCAACTATAACCGATTGAGGTCATATCCTTCTACTTTTTTATTCTACTGTCCAAGATGTATTGTAGCGCTACAC
>NZ_CALXHK010000069.1:0-8899 GCF_944388085.1 Candidatus Allofournierella excrementigallinarum
ACCGGGCACTTCTCGGGGGCATGGGTGCCGATGTGGATGTGGCCGCAGTTGGTGCAGATCCACACCTGCTCGGTCTCGCGGGCGAACAGGCGGCCCTCTTCCAGCAGCTTCTTCACCTCGCGGTAGCGCTGCTCGTGCTCCTTCTCGATGGCGCCCACCATGCGGAACAGCTGGGCGATGCGCCCAAAGCCCTCCTCCTCGGCGGTGGCGGCGAAACCGGCGTACATGTCGGTCCACTCATAGTTCTCGCCGGCGGCGGCGTCCGCCAGGTTGGCCAGGGTGTCGGGCATGCCGTCGTGCAGCAGCTTGAACCAGATCTTGGCGTGCTCCTTCTCGTTGCCCGCGGTCTCGGCGAACACGTCGGCCAGCTCGTTGTAGCCTTCCTTCTTGGCCTTGGAGGCGTAGTAGCCGTACTTGGTGTAAGCCTGGCTCTCGCCGGCAAAGGCGGTCATCAGATTGGCTTCAGTCTTGGAACCTTTCAGTTGCATGGTCAATACCTCCAATTAATTTTGATGGATCTGTCGCATTTTGTAGGAACAATTCTTGTTTATGTCTCTATCTTACACCCGCCCGGGGCAAAAGTCAAGAGGCTGCCGCAAGCTCCGGGTAGGCCAGGGCGGCGGCGTCCGCGATGGCGAACACCAGCCGGGGCGACAGGGTCTCGGTGAGGCGCAGGTCCACATAGACCACCGCGCCGTTTTGCACCGCCCGCAGATCGCCCAGGGCGGCGGAAAGCTCCTCGGGGGAAACGGCGCCGGCCACCAGCAGCACGTCCGGGTCGGCGGCGCGGATCTCGGCCAGGTCGTTCTCCGCATCCTCGTCGGCGAGGCACTCGGCCCCCGCCAGCCAGCCGGCGGCGTCGGGCAGCGGATGGCGGAACACCTGCCCCAGCAGGGCCCACTCGGCGGTGTCGGCGGTGGCGGCAAGGCCGGACAGGTCCGGCAGCAGCAGCGCCGTGGCTTTTTCCGGCAGGGCGGCGTCGTAGGCGGCGAGGGTGCTCTCCAGCCGGTCGATCACGCCGCAGCCCAGAGCGCGGCCGGTCTCGTTGCCCCTCAGCAGCGCCCCCAGCTGGCCGTAGAATTCCCGCAGGGCGGCAAGGTCCGCCGGGGCGCCCATCTGGATGACCTCCACCCCCGCCTGCTCCAGCTCGGCCTGCACCGGGCCGGCGAGAGGGGTCTGGCAGAGGACGTAGTCCGGCGCAAGGGCGATGATGTCCTCGGTGCGGGGCAGCAGCGGCGTGCCCACGGTGGCAAGGCCGGTGGAGCGGGCGTCGCAGTATTCGGTGACGGCGCACAGGGCCTCATGCCCCGGCAGGCTCAGCAGCGCCTCGGTGATCATGGGCGAGAGGCTCACCACTTTTTCCGGCTTTTCGCTCACCAGCCGGTCGCCCACCATGGCGGGCCAGTCCTGCCCTTCCTTGATCTCGGCGGGGGCGGACGAGCCGCCGGGCAGCGTCAGCCCTTCCAGCCGGGCGGGCACGTCCAGCGCCCAGCCTGCGAGGCACACCACCAGCAGCGCCAGCAGGCTGCCCAGCACGATGAGGGGCGTGCGGGAGCCGCGCCGCCGGGGCCGGGAGGCGGCCGCTTTGGGTGCGGGAGCCGGGGCCGCTTTCGGGGCCGCGCCGCCTGCCGTTTCACCCGCGGGGGCCGCATGCCCCGGGGCCGCGGCGTTCCGCCGCAGTTTCACGGGCCGGGACGGGGCCTCCCGCCGGACGGGGGGCTCCTGACGGGCCGGGGCCTCCTGGCGGGGGGCGGCGGGCTTTTTGCCCCGCTTTTCCCTCTTTGCGCCCCCGGCGCGGAAGACGGTCTTGCCCCCCTGCTGGCGCAGTTCGCCCCCGGCGGGCGCGTCACCTGCCCGGAACACATGTTTTTCTGGCGGCATGGCGCCCGCCTCCTTTGCTCAGGATATGCGGCGGCCTTTCAACGGGTCACCCGCGGGAGATCTTTTTGAACAGCCGCACCGCCTTCGTCACCTGGCTTTGGGGGATGCGCCGCCGGAAGGCGGCCATGCTGCGGGCGGAGAAGGGCGCTTCGGTGGTGAAGGCGGGCAGGCCGATGAAGTATTGCAGATAGGGGTCCTCCCGGATGAGCTCCACCGTCTGCCGGTCGGAGAGGCCCAGCGCCGCCCGGATGACCAGGCTGCCGAAGGCCATGCGCAGGGGCAGGGCCACCGCGCCGCCCTTGCCGAAGTGGGCGGCATACTGCTTTTCCAGCTTCAGCCAGTCGATCTTTTTGGCAAGGCGCACCCAGCGGTTGTCCTCGTCCAGCGCGCCCCCGAAGGGCTGCACAAAGTCATACACCGTCAACTGCATCTGGGCCATCTCATACACGGCACACCGCCCCTTTCGGCGCTTTTTTCTATTGTACCACAATCCGGCCGCAAAACAAAGGGCGGGTGATTCAGCCTCCGGTCCGCGGGCCATACTCCCGGTGCGGGGCCGTCCGGCTCCGCCAAAACGAACAAGGAGAGATGGACCATGCATGTTTTCATTGAACCCGGCTGCATCGGCTGCGGCCTGTGCGCCTCCACCTGCCCGGCGGTGTTTGAGATGAACGCTGAGGGTCTGGCCTGTGTGGTCGCACAGCCCGGCCCCGCCGACGAGGAATCCGCCCGCGAGGCCGCCGGAAACTGCCCGGCAAATGTCATCCGCGCCGAGTGACCGCCGGACACAGAAAAAGCCGGTATGGCCCGAAGGCCATACCGGCTTTTGCCGTTATTCAGCGATGAAGCGCGAAGCTCACACCTGGCTGGCAGCCACGGCGCAGGCCACGGTGGCGCCCACCATGGGGTTGTTGCCCATGCCGATGAGGCCCATCATCTCAACGTGGGCGGGCACGGAGCTGGAACCGGCGAACTGAGCATCGCCGTGCATACGGCCCATGGAGTCGGTCAGGCCGTAGCTGGCGGGGCCGGCGGCCACGTTGTCGGGATGCAGGGTGCGGCCGGTGCCGCCGCCGGAAGCGACGGAGAAGTACTTCTTGCCGTTCTCGATGGCCCACTTCTTGTAGGTGCCGGCCACCAGATGCTGGAAGCGGGTGGGGTTGGTGGAGTTGCCGGTGATGGAGACCTCAACGGCCTCCTTCTTCATGATGGCAACGCCTTCCAGCACGTCGTTGGCGCCGTAGCACTTCACGGCGGCGCGCTCGCCGTCGGAGAAGGCCTTCTCGCGCACGACCTTCAGCTCGCCGGTCTTGAAGTCGTAGTCAGTCTCCACGTAGGTGAAGCCGTTGATGCGGCTGATGATATAGGCGGCGTCCTTGCCCAGGCCGTTCAGGATGACGCGCAGCGGGGTCTTGCGGGCCTTGTTGGCGGTGCGGGCGATGCCGATGGCGCCCTCGGCGGCGGCGAAGGACTCGTGGCCGGCCAGGAAGGCGAAGCACTTGGTCTCATCGCGCAGCAGCATGGCGCCCAGGTTGCCGTGGCCCAGGCCCACCTGGCGCTGCTCTGCCACCGAGCCGGGGATGGTGAAGGCCTCCAGGCCCTCGCCGATGGCGGCGGCGCAGTCGGCGGCGTTTTTCAGGCCGCGCTTCACAGCGATGGCGGTGCCCAGGGTGTAGGCCCACACAGCGTTCTCAAAGCAGATGGGCTGCACGCCCTTGACGATGGCGTCGCAGTCGATGCCCTTGGCCAGCAGCATATCGCGGCAGGCGTCCAGGCTTTCCAGCCCGTTGGCCGCGAGGCACGCCTCGATCTTGGGCATGCGGCGGTCCATAGATTCAAAAGTAGCCATTGTGTAACTCCTCCCCTCTTACTCTTCCCGCGGGTCGATGTACTTCGCAGCGCCATCGAACCGGCCGTAGGTGCCGATGTTCTTCTCGTAAGCGGTCTTGGGGTCCTCGCCGTGGCGGATCGCCTCCAGCATCTTGCCCAGACGCACGAACTGGTAGCCGGTGACCTCGTTGTTCTCGTCCAGCGCCAGCTTCAGGATATAGCCCTCGGTGAGCTCCAGGTAGCGAACGCCCTTGGCCTTGGTGGAGAAGATGGTGCCGGTCATGCTGCGCAGGCCCTTGCCCAGGTCCTCCAGGCCGGCGCCGATGGGCAGGCCGTCCTCGCTGAAAGCGGTCTGGCTGCGGCCGTAGACGATCTGCAGGAACAGCTCACGCATGGCAACGTTGATGGCGTCGCACACCAGGTCGGTGTTCAGAGCCTCCAGGATGGTCTTGCCGGGCAGGATCTCGCCGGCCATGGCGGCGGAGTGGGTCATGCCGGAGCAGCCGATGGTCTCCACCAGGGCCTCTTCAATGACGCCCTGCTTCACGTTCAGGGTCAGCTTGCATGTGCCCTGCTGGGGGGCGCACCAGCCCACGCCGTGGGTCAGACCGGAAATGTCCTTGATCTCGTAGGCCTTGACCCAGTTGCCCTCCTCAGGGATAGGGGCGGGGCCGTGATGGGGCCCTTTGGTCAGAGGACACATACGCTCTACTTCATGCGAATAGGTCATGTTCGTTCTCTCCTTTGCTCTTCGTACTGCAGGCTGTATTGTGATGGTTTGCACAATGTTCCGCAGAATCCATTATAGGCAAAAAACGCCCTTTTTTCAAGGCGTTTTGCCCGGCTTTTGCCGCCGCGCGCCACAAATTTTGCCCCCCGGCCGCGGCGGTTTTTGGGTGGACCGCCAATCGTGCAATTTGTTTGGGCATTTCTACAAAATTTTTATAATTTGATTGTTGCATTTCCACAAGGTCTGTGCTATAGTATGGGCGAGGAAAGCCGGCGGAGGGCGCCGCTTTCCGGGAAAGTATGGCGGCAGAAGGCCGCGGGGCCCCGAGCCCCCACAAACGAGAAAGAGAGGTCATTTACTATGGATCGCATCAATGTGAACAATTTTGACGTGAGCGCTTTCAGCGAGGTCCTGGCCTCCTGCAAGGGCGATGTCTACATGGTCACCCCCGAGGGCGACCGGCTGAACCTGAAGAGCAAGCTGTGCCAGATCCTGGGTTTCACCAGCCTGATCAAGGGCGGCCAGATCGCCTCGGCCCAGTTCGAGTGCAGCGACCCTGAGGACGAGAGCCGGCTGTTCCGTTTCAACCTGTTCGGCGAGAAGTAAAAAACGCACAAAAGCGCACAAAAAGCGGCGGGCCCTTTGGTCCGCCGCTTTTTTGTTGTTTTACTGCAGCTCCACCGCCGCGCCGCCCGCAAGGCGGCTTTTTTCGGCGGCCAGGGCGATGCGGTGGCTTTCCAGCGAGGCGTCCAGGCTGGTGAGTCCGGGGCCCGGCTCGCCGCCCAGCATCAGCTCCACGAAGGCCTTCACAAGGCCGGCGTCGCCGCCGCTGTGGCCCCCGGCCGCGTCGGCGTGGAACACCTGCGCCGGCTTTCCGAAGGGCGTGAGGGTGATGCAGCCGCTTAGAAGGTCGGCGGAGAGCTCCCCCGCCGTGCCAAAGAAGCGGGCGAAGCGGGTGTTGTGCTCGGTGAAGCCGGTCATGGTGAAGCCCAAGGTGCTGCCGTCGGTCATCTCCACGTTCACCACCTGATGGTCCACCACGTCGTTGTCGCAGGCGAACACGCAGCGGCCGTAGGGGCCGGTGCGGATTGCCTGGAGCACCGAATCGTGGGCGGGGTGGGCGGCCAGCACCTCGCAGGGCCAGCCGTCATTGCCCGCGTCGATGCCGGTGGCGGCATTGGTGAGATAAATTTTCTCCGCGTCGAAGGGGCAGTCCGCCTTGGCGGCGCAGCCGTCCAGGCACCGGGCCGCCGCGCCTTTCGGGGCATGGGCGGCGTTGAAGAAGGAATTGGAGCCGAAGGAGCTCACCCGCTTCGCGCTCTTGCCCGCCAGCCAGAGGTAGAGGTCCAGGTCGTGGCAGCACTTTTGCAGCAGCATGGGGCTGCTTTCGCCGGCGCGGCGCCAGTTGCCCCGCACAAAGCTGTGGGCCTGGTGCCAGTAGCCCACGTTCTCGATGGCCTGGATGGTCACCACGTCCCCCACGGTGCCCGCGTCCAGCAGCTCTTTCACCTTTTTATAAAAGGCGGTGTAGCGCAGCACATGGCACACCACCACCCGCCGGCCCGTTCTGCGGGCAACTTCGGCCAGCCGGTCACACTCTTCCAGGCTGGGAGAGACCGGCTTTTCCAGCAGAAGGTCGTAGCCCTTTTCCAGCGCGGGGATGGCATGGGGCACATGCTGCCGGTCCATGGTGGCGATGACCGCGGCGTCCGCCAGCCGGGGCCCGGCCAGCAGCTCCTCCCCGGTCTTGAAGCACTGCTCCGGGGCAAGGCCCAGCAGCTTTGCCGCCTCGATGCGCTTTTCGTCCACCGGCTCGGCGATGGCGGTGACGCGCACCCTGCCGCCGAATTTCAAAAGCTCCGGCAGATAGGCGTCCTTGCCCCGATTGCCCAGGCCGATCAGCGCGGCGGTGAATGAGTCTCTCATTTTATCCTTTCTCCCCCTTTTCTCGTTCCAGTATACACCCTTCCGGCGGCGATGGCCAGCCCGGAGGGCGCAAAAAGGCCGCCGGCAAAAGCCGGCGGCCTTTTTGCGTATGTCCGTTTTAGGAGAAAGCTCAGTTGGTGCCGATGGACATGGTCTCGGGCAGGGTGCTGCCGCCGTCGATGACGATCTGAGAACCAGTCAGGTAGCTGGACTCGTCGCTGCCCAGGAAGGCGAACAGCTCGCCGACCTCGATGGGCTTCGCCAGGCGCTTCATGGGCACGCCCACGGCGATGTCGTTGATGGCGCTCTCGGGGTCGTTGGGGTTGGACTCCATGGCCATCTTCTCCACCATCGGGGTGCGGGCATAGCCCAGCTGAGAGCAGTTCACGCGGATGTTGCGGGCGGCGTATTCCACGGCCAGGCACTTGGTCAGGCCGACCAGGGCGGCCTTGGTCATGGCGTAAGCGGCCTCGCCGGCGTCGGCCACGATGTCGCCGGTGACGGAGGAGGCGATGACGATGTTGCCGCCGCCCTGCTTGAGCATGTAAGGAATAACGGCCTTGCAGGTGTTCCAAACGCCCTTGATGTTCACGTCGATGTGGAAATCGCGGGTCTTGTCGTCCATCTCCTCGAAGGGAGCCAGGCGGCAGACGCCGGCGTTGCAGCAGGCAACGTTGATCTCGCCGAAGGCGTCCACGCCCTTCTTGGCGGCGGCGTCCATCTGCTCGCGGTCGGCCACGTTGGCCACAACGGTCACGATCTCGCTGCCGTACTCCTTGCGCAGCTTCTCAGCGGTCTCTTCCACATGGGGGTCCAGGTCCACCATGATCAGTTTGGCGCCGTACTTGGCATAAGCGGTGGCGATACCCTCGCCCAGACCCACGGCAGCGCCGGTGATCAGTGCAACTTTACCATCCAATTTTGCCATTTTTAAGTCTCTCCTTTTCTGTTGTATAAGCCATGCGGCTTCAAAAAGCCGCCCGGTTACGATGGGATCAATACTCCTTGGTGCCGGCCACCGTTTCGACGGTGACCTTGTGCTTCTTCCAGTTCACCAGCACCATCCACAGCCACAGCAAAGCGCCGATGCCGATGTAGATGCCGAAGCTCTTCCAGGAGCCGGCGCTCTGGCCCAGGGTGCAGAAGAAAGCGATGGCCACGGAGATGATGAGCGCCAGCACCCGGGTGAAGCTGCCGCCCTTGAGTTTGTAGGAGGAGGCCAGCTCGGGATGGTGCTTGTGGATGCGCATGGCGCTGATCATGGTGATGGCGTAAGCGCAGGCGCAGCCGAAGCTCATCAGGTTGAAGAAGTCGTTCATGAAGGTGGTGGCGTTCTGCAAAAGCAGGAACACCAGCGAGATGGCCAGCAGCAGGATGTTGGGCAGGATGGGCTGCTGGTGGCGGTTGACCTTGGTGAACACCTTGGGCAGGAAGTTGTTCTCGCCCATGGCGTACAACAGCCGCACGGTGGAAAGCCAGAAGCCCAGCAGGCAGGTGCCGATGGCGCACAGGATGGCCGCCACGCCGAACACCACCGCGAAAACGCCCCAGCCGCCGCCCAGCTGCTCCATCATGGTGATCGCCAGGAAGCCGCCCACCGCGGCGCCGCCTTCCTCCACCAGGGGCTGCACAGGCATGCCGCCCAGGCCGAAGAAGAACAGCGCGTAGATGACGCCGCAGGTGACGATGGAGCCCAGGATGGCCTTGTTGGATTCCTTGATGGGGAAGTCGCCTTCCTCCACCATCTGGGGCACCGTTTCAAACCCGAAGAAGGGGGTGATCAGCAGCGCCATGCCGATGATCCAGCCGGGGATGCCGAAGTGGCCTTCCACCTGGGTGTAGAAGAAGTTCTGGAAGTTGTCCCAGCTCCACACGCCGGAGAACAGGAAGGCGACGGTGGCAACCAGGCAGCCGCCGATGGCGAACATCAGCATGTACAGCTGGATCTTGCCGGCGATCTCCACATTCTGCAGGCTCAGGATGCAGTAGCCCACCAGGCTCACCAGGGCCACCACCTCGATCAGCATGAAGCTGGTGGGCACGTGCAGCACATGGAACAGCCACTGCACGATGGCCATGACCGCCGAGGGCGGCACCGCGATCCAGGCGGCCATGATCAGCCATGAGGAGAAGAAGCCCACATGCTTGTTGATGCCCACGGTGTTGTAGATAAGCTCGCCGCCCGCCTTGGGGAAGAGGGGCGCCAGCTCACAGTAGACCATGGCGATGGGCAGGATCAGAAGGGTCATCAGCGCAAAGCCCAGGAAGGTGCCCGCGCCGCAGTACTCGTAGAAGATGGTGTCCCAGTAGCCGATGAAGGTGAAGATGGCGCCCGCAGCGATGGCGTAAACGTAGACAAGGCGCAGGCTCTTCTTCAAACCGGTGGGCTGGGTCTCCACATTGTTCTGTTCAGGCATTCTATATCACTCCGTCTTTTTGTCTCGCGCTCAGAAAACGGAGCTTAGAACGTCTTGACACCGTCGGGAGTTTCGATCTCCACGGGGTGCTTCTTCCAGTTGACGCAGACCATCC
>NZ_CALXHK010000070.1:0-8816 GCF_944388085.1 Candidatus Allofournierella excrementigallinarum
GAGTTCCGCTACCGCACCACCCACAACGACGGCGTGTTCCGGGTCTACGGCCCCGAGACCCGCGCCGCCCGCCACTGCGGCCTCATCACCGGCCTGCCCGACGCCTATGGCCGGGGCCGCATCATCGGCGACTACCGCCGAGTGGCCCTTTACGGCGTGGATAAGCTGGCGGAAGAAAAGCGCAAGGACATGGCCGAACTGCACAAACAGCCCATGACCGACGAAGCCATCCGCCTCATTGAGGAGGTGTGGCGGCAGATCGACTTCCTGAACAAGCTGGCGGAGATGGCAAAGGCCTACGGCTTCGACATCCGACGCCCCGCCGCCAATGCCCATGAGGCGGTGCAGTGGCTCTATTTCGGCTACCTCGGTGCCATCAAGGAGCAGAACGGCGCGGCCATGAGCCTGGGCCGGGTGAGCACCTTTTTGGACGTCTACTTCGAGCGGGACCTGGCCGCCGGCGTGCTGGACGAGCAGGGCGCCCAGGAGCTGATGGACCACTTTGTGATGAAGCTGCGCATGGCCCGCCACCTGCGCACCCCCGCCTACAACGAGCTGTTCGGCGGCGACCCCATGTGGATCACCGAGGCGGTGGGCGGCATGGGGCTGGACGGCCGCACTCTGGTGACCAAGAATTCCTTCCGGGTGCTGCACACCCTCTATGACCTGGGGAGCGCCCCCGAGCCCAACCTGACGGTGCTCTGGTCCGGCGCGCTGCCGGAGGGCTTCAAGCGCTTTTGCGCAAAGGTCTCCTGCGACACCGACGCCATCCAGTACGAGAACGACGACCTGATGCGCCCGGTCTACGGCGACGACTACGCCATCGCCTGCTGCGTCTCCGCCATGCGGGTGGGCAAGGACATGCAGTTCTTCGGCGCCCGCACCAACCTGCCCAAACTCCTGCTCATGGCCCTCAACGGCGGGCGGGACGAGATGAAGAACGAGCAGGTGGGCCCGGCCACCGAGCCGTTCAAGGGCGAGTATCTGGACTATGATGAAGTCTGCCGCCGGCTGGACTTTTACCGCGCCTGGGTGGCGAAGGTGTACGCCAACACCATGAACGTCATCCACTATATGCACGACAAGTACGCCTACGAGAAACTGCAGATGGCCCTCCACGACACCGAGGTCCACCGCTACATGGCCTTCGGCATCGCCGGCCTCAGCGTGCTGGCCGATTCCCTCTCCGCCATCAAATACGCGAAGGTGCGCTGCGTGCGGGACGAGGCCACCGGCCTCATCAGCGGCTTTGAGGTGGAAGGGGAGTACCCCGCCTTTGGCAACGACGACGACCGGGTGGACTCCATCGCCGCCGAGCAGGCCCGGCTTTTCTTTGAGGAGCTGAAAAAGCATCCCCTCTACCGGAACGCCGAGCCGACGCTTTCGGTGCTCACCATCACCTCCAACGTGGTCTACGGCAAAAAGACCGGCGCCACCCCCGACGGGCGCAAGGCGGGCGAGCCCTTCGCCCCCGGCGCGAACCCCATGCACGGGCGGGAGAAAAGCGGCGCACTGGCCAGCCTCAACTCGGTGGCCAAACTCAAGTATGACTGCTGCAAGGACGGCATCTCCAACACCTTCTCCATCCTGCCCGAGGCCCTGGGCAGGACCGAAGCCGAGCGCTGCGGCAATCTGGCGGCCCTGCTGGACGGCTACTTTGCCCAGATGGCCCACCACCTGAACGTGAACGTGATGAACCGCCGGATGCTGGAGGAAGCCTGCGAGGACCCCGCCAAATACCCGAACCTCACCGTCCGGGTCTCCGGCTACGCGGTGAACTTCCACAAGCTCAGCCGGGAGCAGCAGCGGGAGGTCATCCGCCGCACCTTCCACAGCGCCATGTAAAAGGAGGCCCCGCCCATGGAAAACAGCGCCCTTTCCGGCCGCGTCCACGCCTTCCAGTCCATGGGGGCGGTGGACGGCCCCGGCCTGCGCTATGTGGTGTTCTTTCAGGGGTGCCCCCTGCGCTGCGCCTACTGCCACAACCCGGACACATGGGCCTTTGGCGGCGGGCAGGAAGCCACGGTGGAGCAGGTGCTGCAAAAGGTGCGCCGCTGCGCGCCCTATATCAAAAAGAGGGGCGGCGTCACCCTCACCGGGGGCGAGCCGCTGGCCCAGAGCGCCTTTGCCGCGGCGCTGCTGGCGGCCCTTAAAACCGAGGGCTACCACACCGCCCTGGACACCTCCGGTGCGGCGAGCCTGCCCGAGGCGGCAAAGGTGCTGGCCCACACCGACCTGGTGCTGGCCGATTTGAAATTCACCACCGAAGAGGGCTACCGCCGCTTCACCGGCGGCAGCCTTGCCCACACGCTGGAGTTTCTGGACCTCTGCCGCGAGATGGGCCGCCCGGTGTGGCTGCGGCACGTGGTGGTGCCGGGCCTCAACGACGGCCCCGAAGCCGCGGCCCGGCTGGCGGCGCTGGCAAGGGGGTATGACAACGTGGAAAGGGTGGAGCTGCTGCCCTTCCGCACCCTCTGCATCGAAAAGTACACGGCGTTGGGCATCCCCTTCCCGCTGAAGGGCACGCCCCCGGCGGGCGAAGAGCACCTTGCGCCCTTCCGTGCGGCGCTGGGGCTCCTGGCCGCCCCGGCGGAATAAAACGAAAACGCGCCCTTCGGAACCTTTGTCCCGAAGGGCGCGTTTTGCGCCGGTTCATCTGCGGGGCCGCCGGGGGGAGGAAGGGGCCTGGGGGCGCGTGCCCGGCTTTTTTCCGCCGGGCTTTTTCCTGCACACGCTCCAGCCGAACTTGCCCAGCTGCTTGCCCAAAGCGTAGTAGTCGCCGTGGGCGTAGGCCAGAAGGCCCGCCTTTTCCAGATGCAGCTTGCCCGCGCCGTCCAAAAGGGCCGCGTCCACGTCCACCGCCACCACGTCCGCCAAAAACAGGTCGTGGCTGCCCAGTTCGATGCGCTTGAACACCCGGCATTCCAGATTCACCGGGCTCTCCGCCAGCAACGGGCAGCTTACTTTTGAAGCGGGGGCGGCGTGCAGGCCCATGGCGGCGAATTTGTCCACATCTTTGCCGCTTTTCACGCCGCACCAGTCCACCGCCCTGGCCAGCGCTGCGGTGGGCAGGTTGACGACGAACTCGCCGCTTTCTTTGATGAGGCCGTAGCTGTGGCGGGCGGGCCGCACCGAGATGGACACCCGGGGCGGCTGGGTGCAGACGGTGCCCGCCCAGGCGATGGTGATGAGGTTGGCGTTTTCCCCCTCGCCGCAGCTCACCAGCACCGGGGGCACCGGCCCCAGCAGGGCGCTGCCCGGCCAGGAGAGTTTTTCTTCACTCATGGGCCTTCTCCTCAAAGGTGGTCTCGCTGATGATGAAGCGGGGCCGGGCCTTGGTTTCCATGTAAATTTTGCCGATGTATTCGCCGATCACCCCGAGGCACAAAAGCTGGATGCCCCCCATGAAGCAGACGATGCAGATGGTGCTGGCCCAGCCGGCCACCGTGTGGCCCAGCAGCGCCGCAACGATCGCCCAGATCACCCCGATGAAGCTGATGCAGCTTACCAGCATCCCAAAGCCGGTGATCATGCGGATGGGCTTCACCGAAAGGCTGGTGATGCCGTCAAAAGCCAGAGCCAGCATCTTTTTCAGGGGATAGTGGCTTTCGCCCGCGATTCGCTCGGCCCGCTCGTAGTAGACGCTGGTGCTCTTGAAGCCCACCAGCGGCACCATGCCCCGCAAAAAGATGTTCACTTCCTTGAAGTTGGCAAACTCGTTCAGCACCCGGCTGCTGAGCAGGCGGTAGTCCGCGTGGTTGAACACCACCTGCGCGCCCATCCAGTTCATCAGCTTGTAGAAGCTCTCGGCGGTGAAGCGCTTGAAAAAGGTGTCGGTGGTGCGCTTGGAGCGCACGCCGTACACCACCTCGCACCCGTCGTGGTAGGCCTTCACCATTTCGTCCATGGCGTTCAGGTCGTCCTGGCCGTCGCAGTCGATGCTGATGGTGATGTCGCAGCGGTCCTTCACGGTCAAAAGGCCCCCCAAAAGGGCGTTCTGGTGCCCCCGGTTGCGGGAAAGGCACACCCCCTCCGCCAGCTCTTCCCTGGCGGCCAGGTCCTGGATGATGGCCCAGGTGTCGTCCTTCGAGCCGTCGTTCACGAACACCGCCCGGCTTTGGGGCGCGATGAGGCCCTGGGCCATCAGCCCGCGCAGCTTCGCAAAGAACATGGGCGCGGTGACGGGCAGCACCTGCTGCTCGTTGTAGCAGGGGATGACGATGTATAAGACCGGCAGTTCCTTCATTTTTCGTTCCTCCAGAATTCAGCGCTGGTATTCCCGGGCAAGGGCCGCCCGGTCCAGGATCTTAAAGCTGTTTTTATAGGTCTCGATCAGGCCCTGGGCCCGCATGCGGGAGATCTCGCGGCACAGGGCGCTGCGCTCGCAGTTCAGATACTCCGCCAGCCCCGCCCGGGAGAAGGGGATGGAAAAGGTGTCCGCCCCGGCGGCCTTTGCCTGCTCCAGCAGGTAGGCGCAGAGCTTGGAGCGCAGGCTTTTCAGGATGAGCAGGTCCACCCGGCGGCTCAGCTCGAAGTATTTTTCCGAGATGGTGCGCACCAGGTTCTGCATCAGCTGGGCATGCTCCGGGTGCATGGCGGCGCAGGGGCACAGCAGCCTGCGGCAGGAGATGAACATCGCCTTCGAGGGGCTGCGGGCGGTGATGGTCACCGGGCTTTTCACCGCGCTGCCCGCCAAAACGTCCCCGAACACGCTGCCCGGCACAAGGTCGGTGATGGCCACCGCCGCGCCGTCCGGCGTGGTCTTGAGGGCGGTGGCGCTGCCCTCCAGCAGAACGCCGATCTCGCCGGTGTGGTAGCCCGCCAAAAGCAGGATGCCGCCCTTTTCGTAGCGGCGCACCGCCGGCGCAAAGCAGCCCAGCAGCCGGGCGAGGCCCTGGGGCGGGATGTCCGCGAACAGGGGCGTGGCCGCCAGCAGGGGATAGTATTCTTCCACGGGCGGCTCCTTTCTGCACAAGGAAGATAAACAAAAAAATCACAACTGTTGCGGCGGCAACAGCAATCTATCCCACATTATAGTAAAATCTTCAAGGAAAAGCAATGCAAAGAGGGGCGAAGGGGCCCCGGGAAAGGTGGAAATTTTATGAAACAGTATTACACCCGCTTTCTCACCCGCACTGCGCTGCTGCTGGCGCTCTGCGTGGTGGTGCAGCAGTTCAAGACCGTCAGCCAGTTCATCACCGGCCCGCTGGTGAACCTGATCCTGCTGCTGGCCGCCCTGGCGGTGGGCCTGGGCAGCGGGCTCTGCATCGCGGTGCTCAGCCCCATCCTGGCCTTCCTCATCGCCCCCAGCCCCGTCATGCAGCTCATGCCCCAGCTCATCGTGCTGGTGGCGGCGGGCAACGCCGCGCTGGTGGTGTGCGCCTGGCTGCTTCGCAAACAGGATAAATTCTTCTGGCTGGGCTTTTTGCTGGGTGCGGCGGCCAAAGTGGCCGTGATGGCCGGCGGCCTGCAGTTCGTGCTGCTGCCCCTCTTCGGCGCCGTGCTCAACGAAAAGCAGGTGGCCACCGTGAGCACCATGTTCGGCGTCAACCAGTTCATCACCGCCCTCATCGGCGGCGTGCTGTGCGCCGTCCTCTGGCCGTTGCTGCGCAAGGTAAAGGGCTTCGTGCTGGAAAAGGCCTGAAAACTCTCAAAACGAACCAAGGAGCCGGCCCCGCAAAAGGGGCCGGCTCCTGCCGCTTTATTTCGCCTCTTTGGCCTTCACCAGTTCGATGGCCTCTTTGCCGGTCATGTGGTCGATGGTCATCTCCAGCATGCACAGGGGCGCCCAGTCCCGCTCGATGGCGGCGTTCATGCCGTCGAGGGTGTCGTTGGGGGCATACTTGCGGGCCAGCTTTTCAATGGCCGCCCGCTTCTCGCCGTCCTCCTCCAGCTCCCGGATGGCGCCGAAGGCAATGACGCTGCGGAAATAGGTGGTGTATTCCTCGGGCACGATCTGGTCCTGGTCGATGACGCAGAAGGAAGCCTTCGGGCAGCGGCGGATGGCCTCCAGCTTGTGGCCGGCTTTGGCCGAGTGGAAATAGAGCTTGTCACCGTCAAAGACATAGCTGAGGGGCACGGCGTAGGGGTAGCCGTCGTCGCCCAAAAGGGCCAGCACCCCGGACGTTCCCCTGTTCAGCACGGCAGCGGAATCCTCGGCGCTCAAAAGCTGCTTGCGGCGGCGCATTTCCTTGAACATAAAAACACCTCTCGATGATAAAAAATGAAGCGCCCCGTCCGCATTCCTTCTAAGGCCTAATGGAATGAGACCAAGACGCAAAACCCGGCGGCTTTTCAGAAAAATTATACGTGCGGAGTCGGCAAAAGTCAAGGGAGCAGAAGGGCGCCTTTGCCGCTGCTCCGCTTGAAACCGCCGGGACCGGGGAGTAAACTGTAAGCATGGAAAAGACCGCGGTGCGCAAAAACGAAGCACCGGGGCGGTTTTGCGCAAGGAGGGCGTGAAGATGAAGCAGATCATCATCCGGAAAGAGGTCACCCCGGCGCTGGCCTCCCGCGTTTCTCTTCTTGGCTGTAAGTCCTATACCATTTCCATCCCTTCCCTTGAAACGGCAGATGCCCTGCTCAAAACCGCGGTGGACGAAACGGCGCCCATTGCCTCGCTCCTTGGGGAATACCGGAAGTTTGCCGAGGGCGGGGATTCTTCGCTGTTTGCCAGGATGTACCAGATCAGCGAGACGAGCGGGCTGGTGATCGACCAGAATATATATTTGTATCACTGCGACCCGTGCCCGGTGTGGGTGAACTGGGAAGAGAGCCGCTGGGCCTATATGAGCAGCAGAAAGTATGTGGGCGATCCCTGGTGGTTTGAGGATGCGGAAATTTTAAGGGATGTACAGCAGATGAACCTGATCGACTTTCTGGAAAAATACAAAGGCTGTTGAGCGGGCCGGGGAGGCGAAGGCGTTCCCGCGCTGAAAAAGCTGTGCCCGGCAAAGGGCAGGGAAAGGATCATTGAAAATGGATGAAATCAAACTAAGCGCTGAAAAGAAAGCGGATATATTAAAAAAAGTGGAGGAACTTTTGCAGCTGTATCATAACGGGGCTCTTGGGGGAGAAGTTATGCCCGAAGATGCAAACCCTGGCTTAGGAAGAGAAACCAGCGAAAACTATTCGTATTTTACTTTGCCAATGGCTTTGAATTATCAACGTAATTTCCTATTTATTGTACTTCGGCTTACCCGTTTATACAAATACCTATGTTTAATTGTTTACCATACGTTTTATGAATGGCAAGAGACAGCGGCTGCTTGATCCGCTGTCTCTATGTATTTTCCTATATTTTGTTATTTACAAGCTTCGGAATTCACTCCGGCTTTTCTTGCTAATGATTTTCTGAAGTCTTTGGTTTTCATCACGGAGCGCCTGATTTTCCTGCCGGAGCCGGAAAATTTCTTCCTGAAGGAGATCGATCCGTCCTTCCATTGCTTTGTCCAGGATACCTCTGCGTGGATTGATGGTTCCGGCCTGCTGTTCCATAGCCCGGTCAATTTCGGCCCTCACAATGGGATTCTTATAGAAGAATCCTCTGGAAGCTCCTGTCATCTTTACGAGCTGCGGAACCGATACCCTCTCTCCCTGATCTAACAGTTTGCGGATTGCCAGTTTCGCCGCAGCAATCTTTTCATCGCTTCGTTCCCGGTTCATTTCAATCATCCTGTCGTATTTGTTCATATTCTTCACCCCATCCATCTAAATTTGCCAGTAGGATTCTGGTCTGTTGCTCCCGTGCCTTCCGGGTTTCTTCGGCAAGGAGTTGGTTGCTCATTTTTCTGTAATGCTTTACTGCGCTTATGTTTTTTATGCCCCAGGAGTTTTGCTATCGTCCAGTCATCCAAATGCAGTTCTGTCAGTTTAACTCCGCAAGACCGCCGGAACATATGGGAGCTGAATTTAAACAGTTTCCCTTCATCATCCCGTAGGTCTTCACTTTTGATCAACCGCAGTACCTTATGCTTTATGGTTGTATATTGAAGTGGACGGCAGGGATCTTTGGCGTCCACGAAGATAAGCGTCCACACATTTCCCTGATGAGCGTTCAGCTCCTGGGATACCTCTTTCAGCTTGACCGGGACACCATCATCCGTGAACAGCCCATGGCTGCCAAACCGTTCCGCACCAGGCCGGGTGCCGATGTAGTCGGCATAGGTTCTCTGGTTCAGGATCTCATGGGCATTATCCTCAATGGCACGGGTGATAAATTCAGAGGCAACTCCTACGGTCTTTTCTCTCTGGTAGTCCTCATACTCCAGCATCGTGGCACTATCCGGGAAATCCCGCAGGAGCTTTTCGATGAGCTTTTGTTGTTTCACTGTTGCGGGAGCCAGCTTGAAAGACTCATCGATCTTCTCCACACCTTCACGGGTGGCGATGTAGGTGGCATACCCGCCGATGGGCTTTTCCTGATCCGGCGATAAGGTACAATAAGTTTCGCAAATTGAAAAGTAGATAAAAAGAGACATGGTTTGCAGATCTCTGGTAGAATGAAGTTGTGACACTAACCATTCTGAAAGGAGACAGCAAACCATGTCCGAGAAGATTGTACAGCTAAACGAGGAAGTAATCAAGGGGCAGCTTAAGGAGCTGGTGCGTGGCAGCGTAGAGGAAACCCTCAACGAACTGCTGGAGGCCGAGGCGGAGAAACTGACCCAAGCGGCCTGGTACGAGCGCAATGAGCAGCGGCAGGGCTACCGCAGCGGCCACTACCACCGCAGCCTCACCACCACTTCCGGGGACGTTACCCTGAAGGTGCCCAAGCTCAAGGGGATCTCCTTTGAAACCGCCATCATTGAGCGGTA
>NZ_CALXHK010000071.1:0-8421 GCF_944388085.1 Candidatus Allofournierella excrementigallinarum
GTAGCTTAGGCACGAGATGGAAGGAAAGCCGGACTGGCTGCACGGCTTTCCTGTCCAAATTTATTGTAATAGGAGCGGTCACGATGACCCATCGGGAAAATTTTCTGGCGGCCATGCGCCGCCAGCCCTGCGAGCGGGTGCCTTTTCAGTTTTCCTTCTGCGATTCGCTGAAGGCACAGCTGCTGCGCCGCTGCGGCACCGACGACGTGGTGCAGGCCTTTGACATGCCGGTGCAGTATGTGGAGCTGCCGTCGCCGGCGGTGATGCCGGACTACACCGCCTACCACAAAAACGCCGCCGAGCTGAGCTTCATCGACGAGTGGGGCGTGGGGCACAAGCGGGGCAGCGTGGCCCACTTCACCCATTTTTACTCCCCCATGGCCCAGTTCACCACCCCCGAGGAGGTGGAGGCCTACCCCTTCCCCGACGTGCTGAACGGGGCGCGGTGGGCGGATGTGGCCCGGCAGGTGGAGAAAGCCCACGGCGAGGGCCGGGCCGCCGCCTACTTTGCGGTGCAGGTGTTCGAGCCGGCCTGGTACCTGCGGGGGCTGGAGAACATGCTGATGGACTTTTTGACCGACGAGGAGATGGCCGCCGCCTGCATGGGCAAGATGTGCCGCATCCAGTGCGAGATCGCCCGGCGGGCGGCCCGCTGCGGGGTGGACATGGTGGTGTTTGGCGACGACGTGGGCAGCCAGCGGTCGCTGATGATGAGCCGGGAGGTCTGGCGGCGCTGGGTCAAGCCCGCCACCGCCGCCACCATCGCCGCCGCGAAGGAGGAAAACCCGGACGTCATCGCGATGTACCACTCCGACGGGGTCATCGACGAGATCATCCCCGAGCTCATCGAGATCGGGGTGGAGGTGCTCAACCCGGTGCAGCCGGAGTGCATGGACCCGGTGAAGGTCAAGGAGCTTTACGGCGACCGGCTGTCCTTCCTGGGCACGGTGGGCACCCAGACGGTGATGCCCTTCGGCACCCCCGGCGAGGTGCGGGAGACCGTGCGCCGGATGATCGAGACGGTGGGCCGGGGCGGCGGGCTGACCATCGCCCCCACCCACATGCTGGAGCCGGAAGTGCCCTGGGAGAACATCGAGGCCTTCCTCTCGGCGGTGAAGGAGTTCGGCGGCTATTGAGCGCAAAAAAGGGCATCCCCGGCGGGGATGCCCTTTTTCATGCTTTTTTAAGGGCCAGCGGGGCCACCGCGTAGCCGTCCACCAGCTGCGCCGGGCCTGCGGCCACCGGGATGGGCCGGGCGAAGATGGGCCCTTCGGGCACGAAGGTGTGGTATTCGCCGTTTTCGCCGCAGGGGTCCGCCCCCCGCTTTGCCATCTCGCCCAGAAGTTCTTCGGTGAGGGGCCGCCCGGCGAAACCGGCGGGCAGGCGGCGGGTGTCTACCACCGTGACGATGGGTTTGAAACCGCTGGCAAGGCACTCCTTCGCCAGCGCCAGGCGATCCTCCTGCCACAGGGGGAAGCAGGCCGCAAGGCCCGCGGCGCGGCAGCGCCCGGCGCCCCAGTCCAGATGGCCCTGGATGTCGATGTCGCCAAAGACGCAGGCCTCGGCCCCCCGCGCCTTTTCTTCGGCCAGCGCCGCCTCAAAGGCGGCGGCGTACTCCGGGCCGGTGGTGCGGATGAGGCGCACCGGCGCGCCCGCCGACCGCTCCACCTCCGCCAGCACCTCGGCGGGGGATGAGCAGCACCGGGTTCATGTCCGGCTCGGGGGCAAGGCCGCAGGCCGCCGCCGCGATGGCCTGGCTGCGGGCCATCCGCCGCCCGTCGGGCAGAAGGTGGGCGTTGTCGGAGATGTTCTGGGCCTTGAAGGGGGCCGCCCGCAGCCCCCGCCGGCGCATAAGCCGGCAGAGCCCCGTGACCAGCGTGCTTTTGCCCACGCCGGAGGCGGTGCCCAGCACCATCAGGGTTTTCGCTTTCTGTCCCATGGCGCTCACCGGGCGGGGTAGTTGCGGCTGACGTAGGGCACTTCCTCCACCCCTTCCGCCTCGTTGAGGTGGAGGGCCAGATAGAAAAAGTAGCCCGAAAGCAGGTTCGCCAGGTCCAGCAGGCGGCCGGGCACGTCGTGGCCCTTTTCCGCCCAGCGGTAGATGAGGCGCACCAGCTGCTTGCCCTGCACCCGCAGAAGGTGGGCGGTGCAGGCGGCCTCGCACCCCTGGGTCAGCACGAACAGCTTGCACCGCCCGCCGCAGCGCTCCTTCCAGCCGGCGGCCAGCTCCAGCAGGCGGGCGCACTCCTCTTCGGTGACGGTGAGGCGGGTGCGCAGGGTGGGGTTCATGTGGTAGATGAGCTCGCACACCCACAGCAGTTCCGCCTTCAGGGCCCCGTCCTTCACCAGCGAGCGCAGCAGGCCGGTGCGGCTGGCCATCTCGTCGGTGAGCAGCTCAAAGTCGCAGCGCAGGTCCTCGCCCGCGTCGCACAAAAAGGGGTAGGCCTCGTAGGGGCTTCGGTACAGGCTCATTTCAGTTCCTCCCATCGCGTCAGCGAACGGCGCATGTAGCCGCCCACATCCATCTGATACACCCGGTTCAGCGCCGCCGGGTCAAACTGCGCCGCGGGGCCGAAGTACACCGCCCGCCCCTCCTCCATGAACAGGAAGAGGTCGGCCAGGTCCAGCGCCAGGTTCACGTCGTGGAGCACCCCCACCACGCAGCGGCCCTCCCCGGCGGCCCAGTCCTTCAGTTCCTGCACCAGCTCCACCTGGTATTTCAGGTCCAGATGGTTGGTGGGCTCGTCCAGCAGGATGACCTGCGGGCACTGGGCAAAGGTGCGGGCCAGAAACACCCGCTGCAGCTGCCCGCCCGAAAGCTCGGTCACCAGCTTGTGACGCAGATGGGCCACGCCGGTGCGCTCCATGCACTCCAGGGCGATGCGTTTGTCCTCCGGCCCCGGGCCGGAAAAAGCGCCCCCCGCCTGGTGGGCGTAGCGCCCCATCAGCACCGTTTCATAGACAGTATAGGAAAAATACACGCTGCTGGTCTGGCTCAGCAGGGCCACGGTCCGGGCCGCCTGCCGGCGGGGCATGGAGGCAAGGTCCCGGCCCGCCACCGACACGCTGCCCCCGTGGGGCAGCAGGCCCGCCAGCGCCCGCAGCAGCGTGGTCTTGCCGCAGCCGTTGGGCCCCAGGACGCACAGCCGCCCCCCGGCGGGCACCTCGAAGGAGAGGCCCTTCACCACCGGCTCGCCGCCGTAGCCGCAGGCGAGATGTTCCGCTTTAAGCACAGGTCACCGCCTCCTTCGCCCGGCAAAATAGACATAGATGAAAAAGGGCGCGCCGATCAGCGCCGTGATGGAGCCGATGGGGATCTCCCGGGGCGGCATGAGGGTGCGGGCCGCCAAATCGCACAGCACCATGAAAGCGCTGCCGAAGAGCGCCGCCGCCGGGATGACCCGCCGGTGGGCCGCGCCGAAGAACCGCCGCACCACATGGGGCGCGATGAGGTCCACAAAGCCGATGATGCCCACAAAGGCGGTGGCGGTGCCGGTGAGCACCGCGATGGCCCCGATGAGCACCCATTTCATCCGCCGCAGGGCAACGCCCATGGCCTGGGCCTGCTCCTCGCCGAAGGTCATCACGTCCATCTCGCGGGAAAAGCGCAGGAAGAACAGAGTGCACAAAAGGGTCACCGGGGCCAGCACTGCCGCCTGGCTCCACTCCTTGGAGGAAAAACTGCCCAGCGTCCACAGGCTGATCTGCTGGGCGTAAAGGGGGGACAGGGTGGAAAGCAGGTTCATGATGGCGTTCAGAAACAGCGAGGCCACCATGCCGGTGAGCACGATGGTGGTGTTGGAGAGGCTGCGGTCCAGCCGGGTGGCAAAGCCCACCACCAGCACCACGGTGACCAGCGCGAAGGCGAGGCTCACCACGGGCAGCAGGAAGGCCCCCAACAGGCCCGAGGACGCCCCCGCCACGATGACCAGCGCGGCGCCCAGGCCCGCCCCGGCGGAAACGCCCAGCCCGAAGGGGGAGGCCAGGGGGTTGCGCAGCACCGACTGCATCACCGTGCCGCTGACCGCCAGCCCCGCCCCGGTGAGGAAGGCCATCAGCACCCGGGGCAGCCGCAGGTTGAACACAAGGCTGGGGTAGACCGGGTCGATGCCCTCGGGCAGGGGCGCACCGAAGAAGAAGTGGGCGAGGATGGCGCACACTTCGCCGGGGGGGATAAAGACGCTGCCGACCCCGACGCCCAGGATGAGGGCGGCGAGGGCGGCAGCGGCCAGCACCGACATTTTAGCCGCTGTCTTCATGGCCTTATTCCGCGCTGAACAGCTCGGGATAGACGGCCTTTGCCATCTGGTCCAGCGCCTTCACGATGTTCTGGTTGGACAGGGAGGAGGCCATGTTGTCGATATAGAACACCTGCCCGTTCTGCACGGCGCTCATGCCTTCCCAGCCGCTGCGGCCCAGGATCTCGGCCACGGGGTCGTCGATGTAGTTCACGTTGGTGAGGATGACGTCCGGGTCGGCGGCCACGATGGTCTCCGCCTCCACGGCCAGCCAGCCCTCCTGGCCGGCCAGGATGTTCTCGGCGCCGATGAGCTCGATCATCTCGTTCAGGAACACGCCGCCGCCGAAGCTGTACATGCTGGGGGCGGCGCCGATCTCAAAGTAGACGCTTTTCTTGTCGGTCACGGCGGCGCCGATGGCGGCGATGCGGTCCAGCTCGGCCTGCATGTCCGCCAGCAGGGCGTCGCCCTCGGCGCTTTTGCCCATGGCGGCGGCGATGAAGGCGATGTCCTCCTGGATGGCGGCGATGCTGCCGGCGGTGGGCACGCACAGCACGCAGACGCCCAGGTCCATCAGCTGCTGGTAGGGGTTCGACTGGTCATACAGGGTCATGTTGGAAACGAACAGCACGTCCGGCTTGAGGGCCGCCAGCTGCTCCATGTCCGGCTGCATCAGGTCGAAGGTGGGCACGCCCTCGGGCAGGCCCGCAAGCCCTGCGCTCTGGGTGTCGTAGCCCACGATGAGCTCGCCGCAGCCCAGGGCCACCAGCGTCTCGGCGATGGACGGAGCCAGCACCACAACGGAGCCGATCTCGTCGGGGATGTTCACCTCAGCGCCGCTGGGGTCGGTGCCGGGCTTTCCGGCGGCCGGGGCCGAAACGGACGAGGACGGGGCGGGCGCGGAAGCGGAGCCGGAGGCCGGCTGGGCGGCGCAGCCCGCGGCGCTGGCGGCCAGCGCCAGCGCGAGGATGAGGCTGAGAAGCTTTTTCATGGAATTACCTCCTGTTTTCCGGCAAAAACAAATCACCCTTCCACACACGAAAGGGTGACATTTGCTGAAAAACAGTCCAATTCATCCATCGTGAAGTGTACCCAAAGCAGGCTCAGCGATCCGACTCAGCGCGCGCAGCGCGCATCACGGCGGCGGGACCGTGCGGGATTCTCACCCGGCTTCTCTGAACAATGCCTGCCCGTTTATGCGAAAGTGTACTTTGATTTTGCTCTCGGTTTTGTGTGCGCGGCAAAATGCCGCGTGCCCTCATTATAAAAGCAGCGGGACGCCGCGTCAAGCGCCCCGGCGCTTTTCAGAAGAACATGCAGCCGGTGTAGGCCGAAAAGAACACCTTGCTGGAGGCAAGGTCTATGGTGACGGCCCTGCGGGCGGTCTCCTCGCAGGGGGCATGCAGGCCGCTGTTCAGCAGCAGCATCGCCGCGCCCCGCAAAGCCGCGTTGCCCAAAATGCGGGTGCGGGGCACCAGCACCTTCGGGATGAGGCCGATGGCCCCGGCGCTTTTCACGTCCAGATAGCTGCCGAAGCCCCCGGCGATGGAAAGGCTTTCCACCCGGTCAAAGCCCAGCCCGGCGGTCTGCGTCAGGGTGGCGAGGCCCGCCGCCACGGCGCTCTTGGCCAGCTGCACCGCCCGCACGTCCTTCTGGGTCAGCTGCACCTTGCCGCAGACGGGCGCGGGCTCCGGGTCCAGCAGGCCGCTCTCGTCCAGGCCGCCGGTGGCCAGCAGGCAGGCCAGCGCGTCCACCACGCCGCTGCCGCAGATGCCCTCGGCCTCGCCCCCGCCCAGCACATGGGCCGAAAGCGCGCCGCCTTTTACCGTGACGTGGTCCACCGCGCCCGCTTTCCCGGGCATGCCCATGGAAAGGCCCGCCCCCTCAAAGGCGGGGCCGGCGGCGGTGGAGCAGCAGGAGAGCTGACGCCCGTCCCACAAAACGATCTCGCCGTTGGTGCCGATGTCCGCCAGCAGATGCACGCCGCGCCGCCCGGTCAGGCCGGCGGCCAGCAGGGCGGTGGCGGTGTCCGCCCCCACAAAGGCGGAGATGCACCGGGGCAGATACACCGCCGCGCCGGGGCAGCAAAGGCCCAGGTCCGCGCCGGCGAGCGTCTCGCCGAACAGCCGGCCGGCCTCAAAGGGCGCGTGGGCCAGGCAGTCCGGGTCGGAGCCGGTGAGCAGATAGAGCATGGCGGTGTTGCCGGTGACGACAAGGGCGTCCGGCGCGCCGGCGGAAAGGCCCGCCTTGGCGTACATTTCCGCCAGCAGTTCGTTGATGCCCTGCCGCACGGCGCGGGCCAGTTCTTCGCCCTCGCCCCGGCGGGAGGCCTCGATGCGGCTGATGACGTCCGCGCCCCAGCGCCGCTGGGGGTTCATTTTGCCGGCCTGGGCCAGCAGCGCGCCGTCCGGGCCGTAGAGGCAGGCGGCCAGGGTGGTGGTGCCCACGTCCACCGCCGCGCCCGCCCGGCGGAACATGGGCGCGGGGGCGGGCAGGGCCTCGCTTTCGCCCAGGATAAAGGCGGGGGCGTCTGTGCCGGTGAGCACTTCGCAGTCGCCCAGCGCCCGGGCGCAGCAGGCAAGGCGCACCCCCCGGGCCAGCTCCTCGGCCGAAAGGGCGCGCAGCTCCTCGGGGGAGGGCTCGCTCAAAACACCCCGGGCCGCCACCCGGCACTTGCCGCAGCGCCCCGCCCCGCCGCAGGGGGCCTCGGGGGCCGCGTGGGCCGGCAGGCAGTCCAACAGCCGGGCGCCGGCCTCGGCGCGGCAGGCTGTGCCGTTGACGGTGATGGTGACCATGGCCGCCCTCACTCTCCTTTGCCGAACAGCACCGCCCCGAAAAAGGTGACGGTGTTCTGCCCGTTGATGTATTTCATGCCGGCCGCCTCGGCCAGTTTGGACACGTCCACGCCGTAGGTCTCCAGCGAGGCCAGGGCCAGGTCCGGGTGGCGGCAGGGCTCATTCGTGCGCCTGGCGCACACCTGGCACACATGGCAGCCTCCGGCCCCCAGCTGCAGCCAGCGGGGGAAAGCCCCTTCTCGCAAAATGCCGGTGAGTTTCTGGCTCAGCCGGCTGCTGCGGGCGGCGGCGTCCATCATGCCCTCAAAATCGAAGCTGTCTTCCAGCGGGTCCACCGTCTGATAGACCAGCGCCGTGTCGTAGCTTTGGGCCTCGGCCATCATCTCGTCGATGCCGCCCACGTCCGGCGGGCACATCCAGCAGCGGCCGTAGTTGCCGCAGGCGTTGGCAGCGCACACGTCCCGGAAAGCCCGGTCGAAGCGGATGTCCGCCACCGGCACAAAGGCTGCCCGGAACGCGCCCTCTTCCAGCACCCGCAGGCGCAGCGCTTCCTTCCACCCGCCGCTCATCGCGCGTAGAACTCCGCCACCGCGGCGAAGAACGCGTCGATGTTCTCCCAGCGGGAAAGGGGCGGGATGTCGCAGCCGGAGGAGATGACGAAGTTGGGGTATTCCCGGCAGGCCTCCATCACCTTCCAGGTGGCGGCGCGGATGGACGCGGGGGTGCCGCCCCGGAACTCGCCCGCCGGGTCCACGTTGCCCATGGCCACGGCGTGGGCGGGGATGTGGGGCATCATTTCGGCCATGTCGATGGCGTTGCCGAAATGGTAGGCGGCGGCCCCGGTGGAGAGGATGGAGTCGATCTGACGGATGACCGCCCCGCCGCAGTTGTGGTAGATCACCAGGAAGGAATCGTCCTGCACGGCGTTTACGATCTGCTTGACATAGGGCGCGGAGAACTCCTCCTCCAGCGCGGGGCTCAGCAGCCCGGCCACCGGCTCGGCGATGACCACGCCGTTCGCGCCCGCCTCTTTGAAGGCGCGGCAGTAATCGGTGATAAAGCGTGTGGATTTTTCCAGCAGGATGTGCACCATGTCCGGCTCGTCGTAGCACAGCACCATCGCCTCGGTCACGTCCATCAGGCGCGCGGCCAAAGAGAAGGGGCCGATGGCCCCGACAAAGACCGGCCGGTCGGTGATGCGCCCCGCCGCCTTGCGGATGACCTCCACGCACAGGCCGGTGCGGCCCGCGCCCACGGCGGGCACTTCCAGCGCCCGGGCCTGCGTCTCGTCGGCAACGATGCTGCCCACCACGGTGGGCACTTCCTCGTCGGACACACGGATCCCGGAACCGAAGCACTCGGCCTCCACCGAAAGGCCCATCAGGCTC
>NZ_CALXHK010000072.1:0-8312 GCF_944388085.1 Candidatus Allofournierella excrementigallinarum
GGTCTGCTGCGGCAAGGGCGCGCAGGATGCCGGCCTCAAGGCGGGCGCGCTTGTCAAGCAGATCGCGGCCATTGCCGGCGGCAACGGCGGCGGCAAGCCGGACATGGCCATGGCCGGTTTGAAGGACGCCACCAGGATCGACGAAGCCCTGAACGCCGTGCCCGGCATCGTTGCGGGCATCCTGCAGGGTTAAAGAAGTTTTTGCAAAGCGGCGCGTCGGGCCGTTTGCCCGGCGCGCCGGCCATTGGAAAGGAGGAACCCACCGATGGACGATTGTTTGTTCTGCAAGATCGCGGCAGGCCAGATCCCCTCGAACAAACTGTTTGAGGATGACAGGATCCTGGCGTTTTACGACATCGACCCCCAGGCCCCGGTCCACTTTTTGGTGATCCCAAAGGCCCACATCGACTCCGCCGCAAAGCTGGGGGAGGAGGACGGCGCCCTGCTGGCCCATGTGTTCGCCACCATCGCCCGCCTGTGCGATGAGCTCGGGTGCGAAAAGGGCTACCGCGTGGTCACCAACGTGGGGGAGGACGGCGGCCAGAGCGTGCGCCATCTGCACTTCCATGTGCTGGCAAAGCGCAGCCTTGCCTGGCCTCCGGGCTGACGGGATGTGTTTCACCGCTTCAAACGTGATACAGGAGGGAACTTGAATGTCTCAAAAAACCTATACTCTGCATGTTGCCGGGCTTACCCGTGAGCTTCCCATCTGCGCCATCAACGAACATCTGGACATCGCGGCGTTCATCATGTTCAGCGACGTGGAGCTCACCGTGGCCTGCGCCGGAGAGCTGCTCAAGCGCTGCCCGGAATTTGACGTGATCGTCACCGCCGAAGCAAAGGGCATCCCCCTGGCTTACGAGATGAGCCGTCAGAGCGGCAAACTGTATATCCCGGCCCGCAAAGCTGAAAAGCTTTACATGAGCGAGCCGGTGATCGTGGAGGATGAATCCATCACCACCAACGGCAAGCAGAAGCTGGTCATTGACCGCAAGGACCTGGAAGCCATGAACGGCAAGCGGGTGCTCATTGTGGACGATGTGATCAGCACCGGCGGTTCCCTGCATGCGCTGGAGGGCCTTGTGGCCCGCAGCACCGGCACTGTGGTGGCCCGCGCCGCAGTTCTTGCGGAAGGCGATGCCGCCGACAGGACCGACATCGTGTATCTGGAAAAACTTCCCCTGTTCCCGCATTGACCGCCGTGCGGCGCCCGGCTGCCGCTTTTGGCGGCGTATACGTTCTCACCCAGCTGGCCGCTGTCACTCTGCCGCCGGCGGCTTTTCTGCCGCTTGCGGCAGTTTTTGTTTGCGGCGGCATCATCGCCTGGGCCAGGGGAAAGCGTGGATTTGTTTGCGTGCTGCCGCTGGCAATCCTGGCAGGATTTGCTGTGCAGTGCATTGGCTTCGCACTTTGCGTGCGGCCCGCCTTTTCCCTCGCCGGCCGCAAACTGGATGTTCTGGCGGAAGTGGTGAGTGCCGAGCCCGGATTTGCCGAAGACACGGCGCGGGTGCGGCTCAAACTGCTTGCGAGCTGCGGGGCGGACGAACGCCTGCCGCACGCGCTCGTTTCTGCGAAGGTTTTTCCCTCCTGCGAGGAAGGGCAGCGGTTCCGGGTGTCGCTGGCCTTTGAATCGCTGGAAAAGGACGAGTATTTTTATTCCAGTCTGGCGGACGGGGTATACCTTCAGGCGGAGTATCAGGAAACGCCGGAGCTTGTGGGGGAGAGCGGCAGTTTCCGGTACGTTCTGAGCCGTTTTCAGGAGCGGTTCGCCGCCAATGTGGCCCGTTACCTGCCAAACGATGAGGGCGCGGTGCTTGCGGCCATGGCCAGCGGCGACAAAAGCCGCTTGACCGGCAAGATCAACGACGATTACCGCGATGCCGGCATTTCCCATCTGCTGGTGGTGTCCGGTCTGCATCTCAGCCTGGTGTGCGGCGTGTTCGCAACCCGTACCGGCCGCTTATGGCGGGTGAGGTCAGCGGCGGCCATCCTGCTCGTTTTGTTTATGATGGGCCTCACCGGCTTTTCCCCCTCGGTGCTCAGGGCCGGCATCGGCGCGCTGATCCTGCATCTGGGCAGTCTTTTTCTGCGTTCTGCCGACACGCTCACATCTATGGGGATCGCCGCGGTCCTCATCAGTTTTCAGGGGCCTTACGCCGTGTGCGACCTGGCGTTTCAGCTCTCCTTTGCCGCTGCTCTCGGCGTGGTGCTGGCGGGGGAATCGCTGAAAATGATGCAGGCAAAGCAGTCGGACGGCAAAAGGCCGCTGCTTTACCGGCTGAAAGAGGAAACACTCTCGCTTTTGCTTCCCACAGTCTTTGCAGCGCTCTTCACTTTGCCGGTGCAGCTGCTGGGCGGCCTGTCGGTGAGCGGCGTGACAGTGCTTTCCAACCTGCTGGCCCTTCCCCTTGCAGGGTATTGCGTGGTGTTCGGCATGCTTGCCGGCGTGTGCGGCTTTGTTCCCGGGCTGGAGTTCGCCGCGCGGTCCTTCTCGCTGCTGGGCGGGCTTTTGGCAAAACTGCTCAACGCCGTGGCGGCACTCTGTGCGGGCCTGCCTCTGGCCCGGCTGCCGCTGCCCCGGGACTATTCCCTCATCGTTCTTGCCGCTTCGGCGTGCGCCGTGCTCTGTGCCTGGCGGCTGGGGCCAAAACGGCTGGCATGGCTGGCCGCACTTCCGCTGGTCATGCTGGGCGTCGTCTGGGCTGTGGTGCTGGAGCGGGGAACGGTGGAACTGGCGGTCCTTGGCACTGCGGCCAGTCCCTGTGTCGCCGCCGTGCAGGACGGGCAGGCCCTCGTGGTGTTCCGCGGCGGTGAGTCCAATGCTGAAGATGTGCAGGAATACCTGCAAAGCAAAGGCGTCGACATGCCTGAATGGGTGATCGACCTGCGCACCGATGCCTCATCCGCGCCGCCCACTGCAGCACATACCCTTTTGCTGAAGGATTTTGCAGTGAATGAGGCCAAAACCCTGCCCGTTTGTGATATAATGGCAACAGTCATCCGCCTGCGCAGAGGCGGTCTGGTGCTGCTGGATGTGGGCGGCTACAAAATCGCCGTGCCTGTGGGCGCGGCGAACACCGGCTCGCCTGTGCGGGTCGACCTGGCCGTGACCGGCAGCATAAAACCGGCGAATCTGCGGGCCGAAACACTGATCGTGCGCGCTGCCTATGACTGGCAGGCCGAACAGGGAAGCGACGTGTACTTTGCACCTCGCGGCGCAAGGGCGCTGATACGCCCGGGCCGGGCGGCAGTGCTGAAAGGAGGAAACTATGCTTTACAGCAAAACGCAGTGGCGTGAGGCGCTGGAAAAAAGCGCCCCGGTCTATTATTTTTATTCCTCCGACCCATTTTTGGCCCGCACCGCTGCCGAAAAGACCCTGGCCAAACTGGCCGCCGCTGCCGACGGAGAAGTCACCGTGCTGGACGGGCCTGCCCCCGGTGTGGAGGAAATGGTGACGGCCGCGGGCACCATCTCCTTTTTTGGCACCCGGCGCATCGTTTCACTGCCGAACCTCCAGCCCTCCGCTTATGGTGAAAAGGACCTGGAAGAAGTGTGCGACGTGATCGCCAGCGCCGAGAACGCCGCGTTTGTGATGTTCAGCGTGTTCACGGAGGAGCGCGGCCAGCTCAAGATCGGCAAACAGGCCAAAAAGCTCATCGCCCTTTGCGAAAAAGAGGGCTATGCGGCTCAGATGGTCCATCCAGGGCCCCAGCAGCTGCGGGCGCTTTTGCGCCAGCGCGCCCGGGAACAGGGCGCCGAACTGTCGGAAAATGCAGCCGCCGCCATGCTGGAGCGGTGCGGCCAGGATATGTTCCTTTTGGAAAACGAGGTGGACAAGCTGGCCGCCGCCAGCGGCTACACCGAGATAACCCCCGCGCTGGTGATGGAGATGGGCACCCGCAGCCTGGAGGCGGACGTGTTCGACATGGTGCGCTGTGTGACCTCTCGCAACGCGGCCCGGGCCTGCGAAATGCTGGAGGTGCTGCTGCGCCTCAAAACAGACCCCATTGCCATCACTGCCGCACTTGCCAGCAGCTTTGTGGATATGTACCGCGTCAAGGCGGCCCAGGCCCAAAAGATGGACTACAACCGGGTCTACAAGGATTTTGGCTACACCGGCAAGCCCGCCCGCCTGCAGATCAGCGGAAGGAACGCCTCCAGCTACACCCTGGCTCAGCTGGCCGCCTGCCTGGAGGTGCTGGCCGAACTGGATGGCGACCTGAAAGGCGGTTCCTCTGCCGCCCCGGACGTGCTGCTGCAAACGGCGCTGTGCCGCCTTGCGGCGGCGGGAGGCCGCCGGTGACGGGCGAACGGCCGCGCATCCGTCAGGTGCTGGTGGTAGAAGGCCGCTACGACGCGGCAGCCCTTACCAACGCAGTGGATGCGCTCATCCTGTGCACCGACGGCTTTGGCATCTTCAAGGACAAGGAGACCCAGAGCCTTCTGAAGGAACTGGGCCGTCAGCGGGGCGTCATCGTACTCACCGACCCAGATGCGGCGGGGTTTCGCATCCGGCGCTTTGTCGCGGACCTTGTGGGGGCGGAACATGTGTGCCACGCCTATGTGCCCGCGGTGGAAGGCAGGGAAAAGCGCAAAGCCGCCCCCGGCAAAGAGGGCCTGCTGGGCGTGGAGGGCTTCGGCGTGCAGGCGCTTCGGCAGGCGGTTTTGGCCGCCGGAGGGCAGGAGGCCGCCCGCCGTGCAGGCCGCGCCATCACCTACGGCGACCTTTACGCCTGGGGCCTTTCCGGCACCGCTGGCAGCAGGGAAGACCGCTATTCCTTTTTGAAGCGCTTGGGCCTGCCGCCGCGGCTTTCCAAAAAGGCGCTGCGCGATGTGCTGAACAGCCTTTATACCTGGGAAGAGATCAATGAGATGCAAAACGGACCGCAGCGGGGCTGATGCCCGCGCTGTGGTCCGCTCTTTTATTTCAGTTCGCCGTTCAGAAGCTGACGGCAGTACCAGGGCTTTTCAAGCGTAAAGCATTTTCCTTTTACACAAGCAAGAGAGGGAGGGCAGTCCGCCGGGAAGGTGAGCCGCCAGGCGCACAGCGCCTGATACTTGAAGCGAAGCTGCCGGTTCACGGCATTCTGGCCGTATTTTCCATCCCCCAAGATGGGGCAGCCGATGCTGGCCAGGTGGGCGCGTATCTGGTGGGTGCGCCCGGTGATGAGTTCCACCCGCAGAAGGGCCAGCCGTCCGCTGACGGCCATCGTTTCATAGCGGGTCTCGATGGGCGCCGCATCCGCCGCCGGGCGGTCCATCACCGTGACCCGGCCTTTTGCGGCGTCCTTCTTCAGCCAACCCGTCAGTGTGGCCACCGAAGGCTCCGGCCGCCCGAAGGTGACGCAGAGATACTCCTTTTTCAGCCGCCGTGACCGGATGAGTTCGGTCAAATCGGTCAGTGCCTGGGCGGTCTTGGCTACCAGCACAAGGCCGCTGGTGCCGGTGTCAAGCCGGTGGCACAGCGCCGGGGCAAAGCTCTCGCCGGGGCAGTATTCGCCTTTTTTATAAAGATAGAGCTGCACCCGGTGGATGAGGGTATCGGGGGCGCTTTCGTCGTTCACCGGCAGACCGGCGGGTTTGTCGGCAAGGAGCAGCTGGTCATTCTCATACACCACCTTGACGGGGTACTTCGCCTGCAAAAACGCCGGGCCCTCCGCAGGCGGGGCGGCGTTCAGCTGGCCGGGCAGGAGGAACAGCTTTATCTCGTCGCCCGCCTGTACGCGGGTGGAGAGGGGCTGCTTTTTGCCGTTCAGCTTGATCTTGTTCTCCCGCAGGGCCTTGTTCAGGCGGCCCGGTGTCAGCACCGGATACTGCTGCATCAGGTATTTGTCCAGACGGGTGGGCAAAAGGCAGTTTACGCGCAAAACTTCCATTTATAGGATCACCAGGTCCTTTCCTGCCAGCGGGCGGGCGTCCGCCGTGTCAAGCGTCACCATCAGCCAGCCCTCGTCGCTGTCGTCCACATCGAGAATGGGGTATCGCTGCCCCGCGCAGAGGATGGCCGCGCCAGGGCTCAGGCGGCGGCGGGCAAGAGGCGTGTCGTAAAACAGGACCACCTTGTTTTCGTCCGCTTCCCGGCCGATGCCGGCCAGATTCAGGCTCAGAACGCCTTTCAACCAGTAGTCGTCGGAATAGTCCGCGATGCGCAGGGGAAAATCTTCACTGTAGGTCACCGCCAGCTCATGGCTGTAGTCATCCAGCCCCGGCGCGATCACATACAGTGCGGGCTCGGGCTCTCCCTCTCCCGCCCGGGCATACAGAGCGCCGCACCAGGCGCCTTGTTCTGCGGCGGCGTCCGCCAGCTGCAAAAAGGTCTCGGGCCGCTCGGTCACATACAGGCAGTCGGAGCGGATCTCCCCGGAGAGCACCTCGTTGATGAAGCCGGCGCGGCGGGCCTCTGCCGCTGCCTCATCATAGCGGGCCACCACCGCAGTGTCGGTGCTGTTCATCCCCTCGTCGGCGGCATAAAGGGCCAGTTCCATCCCGGTCTGCGTCAGCGGGTCCAGGGCAACGAGGGTATCGTAGCGGCCGCTCACCGTCTCAAAAAAATCGGTGGTGGTGCTGAGTGCCGGAGTGGTGCCGGTGACAAGGTCGGTCTCGGTGGGGCGGTATTCCCGCAGGGAGGCAGCCTTCTGGGCCAGCGCGGGGCTCAGATCCACCAGCTGAACAACGCACAGACAGGCCAAGGCCGTGATGCCTGCATGTTTGAAATGCAACGTACCACACAGCCGCAGCAGACCCGCCACCGCCGCCAGCATGATGAGGTAATAGACCGGCCAGAACAGCCGGCCGCTGCTGCGCAGGGTGGTGGCCAGCTCCACCAACACCTGTGGCAGGGGGAGGCGGAACAGGGTCGCGCCGTTGGCCGTGACCACATGGCTCACCGCAAAAGCGGCAAGGCAGGCGCAGGCAAAGAGCAGCCAGCCGTGCCGGCGCGCAAGCGTCAGCAGGCGGCCGCGCAGCACCCAGAGGCCCCATAACGCGGCCACTGCCGCACCCAGCAGCACGCCCAGGCCCAGGTAGTTGAAACCGTCGTAGTTGCCGCCTGTCTGATTCTGCACGGGCAGGAACAGACTCCAGACAACACCGCGGCTGGTTGGGTTCCAGAGGGCATTCAGGTTCATGGAAAAATAGCCGTATTCGTTGCCAGCGCCGCCCGCGCCCGACCCCGTGGCGCTGAACACGCCGAACAGCCAGCCCACACAGGCAGTGGCCGCGAGGTTTGCCGTCAGAAAAGCAGCGGGGCGCAGAAGCCGGCGGTTGCGCCAGGAATATCCCGCCGCCAGCGCAAAGGTGATGGCGTAGGTCATGGGCACAAAGTAGGGGTGGATGGCGATGGCCATCGCATTGACGGCAAAAAGCCCCTTGAAAGCAAAGCGGTTTTGCCGCATGCCCAGCACATAATAATAAAGCGCCGCCAGAATGAGAAAGTGAGCCGCAAGCGAGGTGTGGCGGAACGCCCGCTCCAGCAGGATGGGGCTGAACACGAAGGGCACAACGCCCAGAAGCGCGGCGAGGTCCGAGTGGGTGAAAAGGCCCGCCAGCAGGGCGGCGAACCCGCCCTGCAGCGCAAAGCACAGCGCTGTGTAGAGCCCGAAATACTGGAACGTCTGGGGCAGAAGCGGACTCAGCAGGCGGAAAAAGGCCGCGAAAAGCGGGATGGAATCGGTGAAAGCGATGCTGGCGCCGTCGGGCCAGTTCAGGCGGGCCGTTTCACACAACGGCAGCGAGAGGGGGGACTGGCGGTAAAACAGCCAGCCTGCGTAATGCTGCTGCACGTCCTGCTCGATGTAGCCGCCGCGCAGGAAAGCGTCGTTGGTCACGTCCAGCGATGAAACGCCGTATAAACACAGAAAGGCCGCGAGCCCCAGCAGGGCTCCCAGCAGAAAAAGTCGGATGTTTCGCTTGTTGGTTGGGGTCATCGCAGCCTCCGCTCATGGCCGCCCGGCTTTGAGCGGGCGGCGTGTTTTCATTATTATAAGGCATTGGCGGAAAAAAAACAATTTCCCACCCCTCGTGTTGACTTTGCCGGGTGGGTATTGTATTATAAAATAGCTTTTTAACTGTGCCGCTGTGGCGGAATTGGCAGACGCAAGGGACTTAAAATCCCTCGGTGGCAACACCGTACCGGTTCGATCCCGGTCAGCGGCACCATATTAAGACGTCACTTTTGATAAAAAAGTGTCGAGGAGAAAATCCCTGTTTACAGGGGTTTTCTCCTTTTTTATGCTCATTTTCCGGCTCCGGAAGCGCATTTGATGCGCTTCCCGTATATAGCTTTACTCCTTGTCTCTACACGGAATACCTG
>NZ_CALXHK010000073.1:0-8282 GCF_944388085.1 Candidatus Allofournierella excrementigallinarum
TGGTCGGAGTGGCGGGATTTGAACCCACGGCTTCCTAGTCCCGAACCAGGCGCGCTACCAACTGCGCTACACCCCGAAAAAAACAGCAGCAGCAAATGCCGCGCTGCTGCTGTTTCCTGGTTGGAGAAGAAGGATTCGAACCCTCACAAACAGAGTCAGAGTCTGTCGTGCTACCCTTACACAATTCTCCAATATCTTTTTGCGCCGCGAGGCGTTCTCGCGAGTGCTTTATTATTATAGCGAAGCCGCGGGGGTTTGTCAACACTTCTTTTTGAAAATTTTTGTGTGCCGCTTTTTGTCAAAACCCATTGACAAAAAGGGCGCGGCGGGGCTACTCTTAAACTACAAATTGAAATTGGAAAAACGCGCCCGGCCATTCCCGCGGCGCGCGGTGAAAAGGGGACATGCAAAGATGAAACGACGTGTTGGCATCCTCACCTCCGGCGGCGACTGCCCGGGCCTCAACGCCACCATTCGAGGCGTTGCGAAAGCGCTGTATGAGCGCATGGACGACGATGTGGAGATCATTGGCATCATGAACGGCTATCAGGGCCTCATCGACGGCGATTGGCGCGTGATGAAGCCCCGGGAATTTTCTGGCATCCTCACCGTGGGCGGCACCATTCTGGGCACCAAGCGCACCCCTTTCAAGCTGATGCGTGTGGTGGGCGACGATAAGGTGGACAAGGTCGCCGCTATGAAAAAGAACTATAAAGAGATGAAGCTGGACTGCCTGCTCTGCCTTGGCGGCAACGGCACCCACAAGACTGCCAATCTGCTGGCGCAGGAAGGCCTGAACATCATCGGCCTGCCCAAAACCATCGACAACGACATCTACGGCACCGACGTCACCTTCGGTTTCCACACCGCGGTGGACATCGCCACCGAGGTCATCGACCGCATCCACACCACCGCCGGCAGCCACAGCCGCTGCATGGTGGTGGAGATCATGGGCAACAAGGCCGGTTGGCTGACCCTCTATTCCGGCATCGCCGGCGGGGCGGACATCATCCTCATCCCTGAACTGCCCTATACCATCGAGAACGTCTGCGCCGCTGTGGAAAAGCGCGCCAAAGAGGGCAAGACGTTCTCCATCGTCGCCGTGGCCGAGGGCGCATACGACACCGAGGAAGCCCGCATGAAGAAGAAGGAGCGGGCCGCCAAGCGCGCCGAGGCCGGCGAGCGCACCGCCACCGACCGCATCGCCCGCCAGATCGAGGAGATGACCGGCTGCGAGACCCGCGTCTGTGTGCCCGGCCACATGCAGCGCGGCGGCAGCCCCTCCGCCTACGACCGGGTGCTGGCCACCCGCTTCGGCACCTATGCGGCCAAGTTGGTGGCACACGAGCATTACGGCGTGACGGTGGCCATGGTGAACGGCCATGTCACCGAGAACGCCCTGGAGGAGATCGCCGGCAAGAGCCGCCTTGTGCCCGAGGGGCACGGTATGCTGGAGGTGGCCCGCAGCATGGGCGTGTGCATGGGCTGAGCGTATTGACAAACGCCCCGCCGCCGCTTTATAATGTATAAACACAAATGCGCCGATGAAGAGGGCGCGCCGCACATCCCTTCCTTGCAGAGAGCCGGGGGCAGCTGAAAACCCGGCGGAAGGCGCGGCGGGCTGTCGCTTCTGAGCAGGCGCGGCGAACGCTTCAGTAGCCGCGCACGGCCTGCCCCCGTTACAGGGCTCTCGAGTGGCCGCGTTTTCGGACGCGGCAATTTGGGTGGTACCGCGGTTTTGTATCTTTACAGGCCGTCCCAAGTGTGCACGCACATGGGGCGGCCTTTTTGTACGCCCCGCCAGAACTCACAGGAGGGAAGAACATGAAAGAACTGGAAAAACTCTATGATCCCGCCCGCGTGGAAGACGGCGTCTATGCCTTCTGGCTGAACGGCGGCTACTTCCACACCAAGGCCGACCCCGGCAAAAAGCCCTACACCATCGTGATGCCGCCGCCGAACGTCACCGGCCAGCTGCACATGGGCCACGCCATGGATGAGACCTGGCAGGACATCCTCATCCGATTCAAGCGGATGCAGGGCTACGCCGCCCTGTGGGTGCCCGGCACCGACCACGCCTCCATCGCCACCGAGGCCAAGGTGGTGGCCAAGATGAAAGAGGAGGGCCTCACCAAGGAGATGCTGGGCCGCGACGGCTTCCTGGAGCGCGCCTGGGCCTGGAAAAACCAGTACGGCGACCGCATCGTCAGCCAGCTGAAAAAGCTGGGCTGCTCCTGCGACTGGCAGCGGGAGCGCTTCACCATGGATGAGGGCTGCTCCAAGGCCGTGCTGAAGGTGTTCCAGTACCTCTACGACAAAGACCTGATCTACCGCGGCGAGCGCATCATCAACTGGTGCCCCCACTGCAAGACCAGCATCTCCGACGCGGAGGTGGAATACCAGGACCAGGACAGCTTCTTCTGGCATCTGAAATACCCCATCGTGGGCACCGACGAGTATCTTATTCTGGCCACCACCCGTCCCGAGACCATGCTGGGAGACACCGCCGTGGCCGTCCATCCCGACGACGAGCGCTATCGGCACCTCCACGGCAAAAAGGTGCTGCTGCCGCTGGTGAACAAGGAGATCCCCATCGTCACCGACGAGTATGTGGACATGGAGTTCGGCACCGGCGTGGTGAAGATCACCCCCGCCCACGACCCCAACGACTTCGAGGTGGGCCAGCGCCACGGCCTGCCCATCGTGAAGTGCCTGGACGAGACCGCCCACATGACCGCCGACTGCGGCAAGTACGCCGGCATGGACCGCTACGAGGCCCGCAAGGCCATCGTGGCCGATCTGGAGGCGGGCGGTTACCTGGAAAAGATCGAACCTCACCCCCACAACGTGGGCACCTGCTACCGCTGCGGCACCACCATCGAGCCGATGGTGTCCAAGCAGTGGTTCGTGCGGATGGAGCCGCTGGCGAAACCCGCCATCGACGCGGTGCGCGGCGGCGACATCAAGTTCGTGCCCGAGCGCTTTGACAAAAACTACTATCACTGGATGGAGAACACCCGCGACTGGTGCATCAGCCGCCAGCTGTGGTGGGGCCACCGCATCCCGGCCTGGTACTGCGACGCCTGCGGCAAGGTGCATGTCAGCGCCGAGCCCCTCACCACCTGCCCTGACTGCGGCGCGCCCGTGCGCCAGGACGAGGACACCCTGGACACCTGGTTCTCCAGCGCCCTGTGGCCTTTCAGCACCCTGGGCTGGCCCGACGACACCGGGGACCTGCGGTATTTCTATCCCACCAACACCCTGGTCACCGGCTATGACATCATCACTTTCTGGGTCAGCCGCATGATCGTGGCCGGCCTGGAATACACCGGCAAGGCTCCCTTTGACACGGTGCTCATCCACGGCCTGGTGCGCGACGCCCAGGGCCGCAAGATGTCCAAGAGCCTGGGCAACGGCATCGACCCGCTGGAGGTCATCCGCGACTACGGCGCCGACGCTTTGCGCCTGACCCTGGTGCTGGGCGGCACCCCCGGCAACGACACCCGCTTCTCCGACGAGAAGATCAAGGCCAGCCGCAACTTTGCCAACAAGCTGTGGAACGCCGCCCGCTTCGTGATGATGAACCTGCCGGAGGATTTCGAGGCCGGGCTGCCCGCCGCCGGCAAGCTGGACCTGAGCGACAAGTGGGTGCTCTCCCGCCTGAACCACCTGGCCCGCGCAGCCACCGAAAACCTGGAAAAGTTCGAGCTGGGCCTGGCCGCCCAGAAAATTCAGGACTTCATCTGGGAGGTCTACTGCGACTGGTACATCGAGATCGCCAAGGTGCGCCTGAACGGCCCCGACCCCGAAGAGGCGGACACCGCCCGCAAGGTGCTGGTCTACGCCCTCACCCAGGCGCTCAAGCTGCTGCACCCCTTCATGCCCTTCATCACCGAAGAGATTTACCATGCGCTTCCCGGCACCGGCGAGAGCATTATGATCGAGCAGTGGCCCCGGTTCATCGACGCGCTGGACTACGCCGCCGATGAGGCCGACTTTGAAAAGCTGATGGACTACATCAAAGCGGTGCGCAACCTGCGCGCCGAGATGGGCGTTCATCCCGCCAAGCGCAGCAGCATGGTCATCGAGACCGCCGACACCGCGGCCTTCCGCCGGGGCGGCGAATATCTGGCCAAGTTTGCCTTTGCCACCTCTGTCACCGTCACCGAACATTACGACGGCCCCACCGGCGGCATGGTGCAGGCCATCACCCACAGCGCCCGGGGCTTCATCCCCATGCTGGAGCTCATCGACCGGGACAAGGAGCTGGCCCGCCTGAACAAGGAGAAAGCCGGCGCGGAGAAAGAGATCGCCATGTTCACCCGCCAGCTGGATAACCCCGGTTTCGTGAGCAAGGCCCCCGCCCAGGTGGTGGAGGACATCCGCGCCAAACTGGCCCGCGCCCAGGACAAACTGGCCCGCATCGACGAGAGCATCGCCGCTCTGGGCTGAAGGCGAAACGCCGAAAGGAACACTGCCTTTGGAAACAAAACGCAAGACCAGCCCGCTGGTCATCCTCGCCCGCATCCTCTTCACCGGCTGCCTTATTTACAGCGTCTGGTTCATCTTTCAGAACTCGCTGCAGATCGCCCAGGCCTCCGGTGAACAGAGCCAGCGGGTGCAGGAGATACTGAATGCCCTGGCCGCAAAGGTGGGGCTGGGCCCCTTCTCGCTGCACACCGTGCGCAAGATGGCCCACTTCGCCGAGTTCGCTCTGTTGGGCTTCTGGTTCATGCTCTGTCTGCGGGTCTACACCCGGCACTTTGTCCGTCACGTCAGCTGGCCGCTGTTCTGCGGCCTGCTGGTGGCGGTCATCGACGAGACCATCCAGCTCTATGTGCCGGGGCGCACCTCCAGCACGCTGGACGTGCTGCTGGATTTTTCCGGCGTTTGGTGCGGGCTGTTCGTGGCTCTGCTGATCCTGCTGTTCATCCGCATGTGCGGCATTCTGTGGCGAAACAGGGAAAGGGATGAGGAATGATGCCCACGGCTCTTGACTGGCTGCAAAGCCTGCCCCGCCTTTCGGGCGCGCCCGGCCTTAGCCGGATGAAAGCCCTGCTGGCCGCGCTGGGCGACCCCCAGAAACGGGGCCGTTATGTCCACATCGCCGGCACCAACGGCAAGGGAAGCGTGGCGGCCTTCACCGCAAACATCCTGCAAAAAGCCGGCTTCAAAACGGGGCTGACCATCTCGCCCTATGTGGTGGGCTTTTGCGAGCGGTTCCAGATCGACGGGCGGATGATACTGCCTGAGACGCTGGAACGGCTGGCCGCGAAGGTGCGTTCCGCCGCCGAAACGCTGGCAGAGGCGCCGGTGCAGTTCGAGGCGGTCACCGCGCTGGCCCTCTGCTGGTTCGACGAGGAGCAGTGCGACATTGCCGTGCTGGAGACCGGCCTCGGCGGCCGCTTCGACGCCACCAACGCAGTGGAGAACACCCTGGTGGCGGCCATCACCCGCATCGACCTGGACCACACCGAACTGTTGGGCGGCACGGTGGAAAAGATAGCCGCCGAAAAGGCGGGCATCGTCAAGCCCGGCTGCACTGTGGTCACCTACCCGGTGCAGGAAAAGGAGGCGCTGCAGGCCATCGCCGCCGCCTGCATCCGCGAAAAAGCAGACCTGGTGGCCCCCGAGGCGGAGGACGTCCATCTTCGCCGCGGCGGCCTGTTCGAAAACCGCATGGAATACGGCGGCTATGAGGTAAACCTCGCCCTGCCCGGGGCGCATCAGGCCTGCAACGCGGCCATGGCCATCGAAATTGCGCTGGCGCTGTGGCGGCGGGGCCTGGACATCTCCGACGAGGCTATCCTGGAAGGCCTGGAAGCCACCCGCTTCCCGGCCCGCATCGAGGTGCTGCGCCATCAGCCGCTGGTGCTGCTGGACGGCAGCCACAACCCGGCGGGCGCGGCGGCGCTGGCCGCTACTCTCAAGGCCCAGAAGCTGCCGCAGAAGCCGGTGGCTGTGCTGGGCGTCCTGGCGGACAAGGCTGCCGCCGAAATGCTCCGCGCGCTGGGCGATTCTTTCAGCACGATCTACGCCGTCCCGCCGGACTGCTCCAGGGCCATGAGCGCCGAAGCGCTGGCTGAACTGGCGGCCCGGGAGCTGCCGGAGGTGCCGGTCTATCCCTGCGCCGATCTGGACGAGGCGCTGAACGCGGCCCTCGGCCTGCCCCAGGGCGCGGTGGTCTGCGGCTCGCTCTACCTTGCGGCCCAGGCCCGGCCGAAGCTGCTGGAACGGCTGTGACCCGTCGCCGCCATGTTGCGGCAAAAAATTCGCACCCGACCCCGTATACTTGGTAATTGCCAGGCATACGGGGCTTTTTGTTTGCATAGATGCCGGGCAAAGGAGGAAAAGAAGGATGGCAAAGGTCACGTTCACCCACGCGGGCGACACCCTCGTCGCCTATCTGTCGGGCGAGATCGATCACCACACCGCCCAGCTCCTGCGGGAGCAGATAGACGGCCAGATCGCCGGCAGCATGCCCGCCCAGCTGGTGCTGGATTTCGGCGGCGTGGATTTCATGGATTCCAGCGGCGTGGGGCTGATCCTGGGCCGCGCCAAACAGATGCAGGCGCTTGAGGGGCGCATCATGGTGCAGAAAGCGCCGCCCGCCGTGGCCAAAATGCTGCGGCTGGCCCGCATCGAATCCATATAAAAAAGGAGCGCACAGGCAATGAAAGCAAAGAATCTGGTCAAACTCAGCTTCTACTCCCGCAGTGTCAACGAGGGCTTTGCCCGGGGCGCGCTGGCGGCCTTCCTGGCCCAGGCGGACCCCACCGTGCCCGAATTGGCGGACGTCAAAACCGCCGTCAGCGAGGCGGTGACCAACTGCATCGTCCACGCCTACCCCGGCGGGGTGGGGCTGGTGCACATGTCCGTCGCCCTGTACGAGGGCGGGAAAATCAAGATCACCATCACCGACAAGGGCGTGGGCATTGCCGACGTGGAAAAGGCCATGCAGCCCATGTTCACCACCGGCAACCCGGAAGAGCGGGCGGGCCTGGGCTTTGCGGTGATGCAAAGCTTCATGGACAAGGTCAAAGTTGCCAGCAAGCCGGGGCAGGGCACCCGTGTGGTGATGACCAAGACCCTCGCCGGCCGCGGCTGAACCTCTCTTACATATCTTTCTATAGAGAGGGGGCTTTTCCGTGCCGACCAAACTGGGCCCGCGGGAGGAGTTCATACAAAACAATCTGGGCCTTGTCCATGCCTGCGCGGGGCGCTTCCGGGGCCGGGGCATCGAGTACGACGACCTCTATTCCGCCGGCTGCATGGGGCTGGTCAAGGCCTACGACGGATTCGACGAGGAGCGGGGCGTACAGTTCTCCACCTACGCGGTGCCGGTCATCCTGGGGGAGATAAAAAAGCTCTTTCGCGACGGCGGCACCGTCAAGGTCAGCCGCTCCCTCAAGGAGCTGGGCCTCAAGGTGAGCGCTTTGCGGGAGACCATCATCAAGAACACGGGGGCTGAACCCACTGTCGGCCAGCTGGCAGAGGCGCTGGGCGAGCGCCCCGAGCAGGTGGCCCTGGCCATCCGGGCCGGGCAGCCGGCCATCTCGCTGACCCCCGCCGCCGACACCGAGGACGCCCGCCAGCTGGACATCCCGGTGGATTCCCCCGAAGAAGACCTGGCAGACCGCATCGGGCTGGAGGAGGTGCTCTCCGGCCTGCCGCCTCAGGACCGCACGCTCATCTATCTGCGCTTTTTTTCGGGCAAGACCCAGAGCGAGACCGCCCGGGTGCTGGGCACCACCCAGGTGCAGATTTCCCGGAGGGAGCGAAAAATCCTGAAAGAAATGCGGGAACTTCTGCTCCAGGGATAGAAAAAGTTGAGAAAATTTTTGCACAAGGGCGTCCAGAGGCCGCTTTTCTTTTTGTTTCGCGTCCAAATGTTCAATACGGATAGTAAACTGCAAAAGCGCGGTTTCAAGCCTTTCGTACAGCCTGTATAAACCGCTGACGCAAACAGTCTGGAAAATCAACAAAAAGGGGCAGGACAAATGGGCAAAGTGCCAAAAGACTGACTTTTTGCCAAAAAACATGCTTTTACCCGTTGACTTTTAACCTTCCAGTGTGGTATTATAACAGGGCCGCAAAACACGAGGTTAGCCGAGTGAAAAGCTTGCGAAAAATCTTTCAAAAAACTCTTGACAAAGAGCGAAACGAGAGATATAATAAGCAAGCTGCCTCGCGAGAGGGGCGGCAAGAGGACCTTGAAAATTGAACAATAAGAAGAACTTGAAGGACCCTTTTTTGAGTGTGGAAAACACTTTAAAAATTCC
>NZ_CALXHK010000074.1:0-7193 GCF_944388085.1 Candidatus Allofournierella excrementigallinarum
CCCAGCATCAAGGTGGTGCTGGACGTCCACCGGGACGCCATCGAGACCGGCGAGGGCCGGGTGAAGGCGGTGGCCGACGTGAACGGCAGGACCGCGGCCCAGGTGATGATCATCTGCGGCGCGGACAAAGGCGGCAACCTGCCCAACTTCAAACAGAACCTGGCCTTTGCGGCAAAGTGGGAGAGCGCCATGGAAAGCCGCTTCCCCGGCCTGACGCGCCCGGTGCTTTTCGACTACCGCTATTATAACCAGGACCTGACCACCGGCAGCCTGCTCATCGAGATCGGCAGCCACGGCAACACCCTGGAGGAGGCGGTCTACTCCGGCCAGCTGGTGGGCGAGGCGCTGGCGGGCCTCTTCACCACCGGGGAGTAAAAACAAAAACGGGCGGCGGCTCCTTCAAAAGGGAGCCGCCGCCCGCCGCTGTCATTTCAGCTTCCAGGCAAGGTCGGAAAGGAACAGGTCGTGTTCCAGCCCCTCCACCGTGGTGCCTTTGCCGATGTGCACGAACTCGATGTCCATCATCCGGGCCCAGTCGGCCATCTCGTCGGCGGTCACGTCGTAGCTCAGCACCGTGTGGTGGGCGCCGCCGGCGGTGATCCAGCACTCGATGCCGGTGGCAAGGTCCGGCATCGCCTGCCACATCACCCGTGCCACCGGCAGGTTGGGCATGGGCAGGATGGGCTTGACACAGTGGATGTCCTGGCAGACAAGGCGCAGCCGGCCGCCCATGTCGATGAGGCTCACCACGATGGCGTCGCCCTCATGCCCTTCAAACACAAGGCGGGCGGGGGGCTGGCGGTCTCCGATGCCCAGAGGATGCACCTCGATGCGGGGCCGCGCCGCCGCCACGCTGGGGCAGACCTCCAGCATGTGGGCCCCCAGGCTGTACTCATTGCCCGGCTCCAGATGGTAGGTGTAGTCCTCCATAAAGGCGGTGCCGCCGCTCTGGCCCTCGCTCATGGCCTTGAGGATGGCGGTCATGGCGGCCACCTTCCAGTCGCCCTCGCCGCCGTAGCCGTAGCCCTGGGCCATCAGGTGCTGGCTGGCAAGGCCCGGCAGCTGCTCCATGCCGTAGAGGTCCTGGAAGTTGTTGGAGAAGGCGCGGCAGCCCTCCGCGTCCAGCATCTTCTTCATGGCGATCTCTTCCCGGGCCTGGTAGCGCACGGTGGCGATGTCGTCGGTGGCGAAGTCGTACTGGGCGCGGTACTCCTCCATCAGCGCGTCGATTTCGGCGTCGGTCACCGCGTTCATTTCCTCCACCAGACGGCCCACCGGCCAGGTGTTCACCTGCCAGCCCAGCTTCATCTGGGCCTCCACCTTGTCGCCCTCGGTCACGGCCACCTCCCGCATGTTGTCGCCGAAGCGCATGACCTTCAGCTCCCTGCTCACCGCCGCGCCCACGGCGGCGCGCATCCAGCGGCCCAGGCGGTTTTGCACCGCCTCGTCCTGCCAGTAGCCGGCGATGACCTTGCGGGCCGAGCGCAGCCGGGCCCCGATGAAGCCGTGCTCCCGGTCGCCGTGGGCGGCCTGGTTCAGGTTCATGAAGTCCATGTCGATTTCTTCATTGGGGATGGTGCGGTTGTACTGGGTGGCAAAATGGCACCAGGGCTTTTGCAGGCTGGCAAGGCCGTTGATCCACATCTTCGAGGGGCTGAAGGTGTGGCACCAGGTCACGATGCCGGCGCAGGCGGGGTCGTGGTTTGCCTGGCGCACCACGTCGGAGATTTCCCTGTTGGTCTTGGCGGTGAGCTTGTAGGCCAGCTTGCAGGGCAGGCGGCCGGAGGCGTTCAGCGCCCCGGCCATCTCGGCGGCCCGGGCGGCCACCGTCTCCAGCACTTCGGGACCATACAGGAACTGGCTGCCCACCACGAACCAGAATTCATATTGCTTCATGCTCATTGGTATAAACCTCCCGTCAGCGCAGCGCCTGCCCGGCGGACTTTTCCACCGGAATGCAGGCGGCGTAATCTTTGATAAAGGCGGCAAATCCCGCCGCGCCGGCCTCGTCCGGGGCGATGGTGCTGCCTTCCACCCCGGCAAAAACGGCCTCGTCCAGCCAGGCATCCAGGGCGGGCGCGCCGCCCTGCATGCAGCGCAGGCGGTAGAGGGCCAGCAGGGCCATGCCCCAGGGGCCGCCCTCGCCCGCCGAGGCCATCACCGACACCGGCACCCCCAGCGCCCCGGCCAGCAGCTTCTGGCCCACAACGGGGGTCTTGAAGAGGCCGCCGTGGCCCAGAAGGCGGTCCAGCTTCACCTGCTCCTTTTCAAAGAGCAGGTCCATGCCCAGCTTGAGGGCGGCCATGGTGGAATAGAGCTGGGCGCGGGCGAAGTTTTCCAGGGTGAGGCGTGCGTTTGGCCGCCGCACAAAAAGGGGGCGGCCTTCATCCAGGCCCAGCACCGGCTCGCCGGAATAGCAGTTGAAGTTCACAAGGCCGCCGCAGTCCGGCGCGCCTTCCAGCGCCTTCTGATAGAACAGGTCGTAGAGGGCGGGTTTTGCGAGCTTTGCCCCGGCGGCTTCGGCCATCTGGCCCAGCAGCTTCACCCATGCGTCCAGGTCGGAGGTGCAGGTGTTGCAGTGCACCATGGCCACCGGCCGCCCGGCGGGGGTGGCGACCATGTCTATTTCGGGGTAGACCCGGGACAGGGGCTTTTCCAGCACCGCCATGGCGAACACGCTGGTGCCCGCCGACACGTTGCCGGTGCGGGCGGCCACCGCGTTGGTGGCGGCCATGCCGGTGCCCGCGTCCCCCTCCGGCGGGGCCAGCGGCGCGCCGGGCTCCAGCGCCCCGGCGGGGTCCAGCCAGGCAGCGCCCTCCGGGGTCAGGCAGCCCGCGTCCTCCCCGGCGGCCAGCACTTTGGGCAGCACCTGCCGCAGGGTGAAGGGCAGGCCCGCCTGGGCCAGCAATTCGTCAAAGGAGGCCAGCATGCCCGCGTCCCAGTCGCAGGCGGCGCTGTCGATGGGGAACATGCCGGAGGCGTCCCCCACGCCCAGCACCTTGCGGCCGGTGAGCTGCCAGTGGACATAGCCCGCCAGGGTGGTGAGATAGGCCAGGTCCTTCACGTGGGCTTCGCCCTTCAGCATGGCCTGGTAAAGATGTGCCACGCTCCACCGCTGGGGGATGTTGAAGCCGAAGCGCCGGGTGAGGGCCGCGGCGGCCTCGCCGGTGGCGGTGTTGCGCCAGGTGCGGAAGGGCGCAAGCTGCCGCCCGGCGGCGTCGAAGGGCAGGTAGCCGTGCATCATGGCGGAGACGCCCAGCGCCCCCACCTGCGTGAGGGGCGCGCCGGTTTTGGCCTGCCAGTCCGCCGCCAGCGCGGCGAAGGCTGCGCGCACGCCCGCTTGCACCTCCTCCAGATGATAGGTCCACCAGCCGTCCTCCAGCCGGTTCTCCCAGTCGCAGGCGCCGCTGGCCAGCGGCGCGCCCGCGCCGTCCACCAGCACCGCCTTGATGCGGGTGGAGCCCAGTTCGATGCCGAGCGCAACGGGGCGGTTCAATGTCTCTGCCATTTCACAGACCTCCTGTTGAGCGATTGAAAAGGGCGCGGCGAGGTATCCCGCCGCGCCCGAAGACTTGTATGGAGCGTTGATCCGATCAGATGTGGAAGAATGCGTCGATCGCCGTCTGCGCTACATAGGTATTATAGCCGATCGAAGAAACCATTGTCCAGCTGACCAGCAGCGCATTGGTGATGGCCGGCAGCCAGACACTGCCGCTGACCTTGTAGAGTTTGCGCATCAGGTAGGTGGTGATGGGCACCATGAACAGCAGCGAGTAGGAGGAGTTCCAGTTGCAGATGGCGGTCCCGCCCATGTGCAGAACGATGTAGTTGATCAGCCAGCACAGGCCTACGCCCACCGTGGGAACGGCCACCGTGAACAGTGTGTCGAGCCATTCCGGAATATCGCGGCGCATGGTGTAGTTGGTGAGGGTGCTGATGATGAGCAGCATGGGCAGCAGCACGATGAAATAGCGCAGAGCCACGAACCAGTATTCGACCTTCATCTCGATGAAAGCCAGCTGCCAGAAACGGAAGTCCTCGTTGAACAGGTACTCGATCACGCACAGCGAGGCATAGCCTGCAGCGGCCAGCAGCACTGCCAAAAGAACGTTCTTGAGCACCGGCAGCACGCCGATCTTGAGGTTCGCTGCAGCCAGCGGGGTGGGTCTGCCGGCCTTTTTGTCCATGTACCAGAACACAACAAGCAGCACCAGCGCACCGAGTGCCACAAAGGCCAGATAGGCCACGGAGTACCACCAGTTGAAGAACAGCGGCAGGAACTCATAGTAAGGCAGGAAGGGACCCTGCAGCAGATTGGCCCGATAGACCGACACGAAGGCGATCAGCAGGGTGCAAAGGCCGATCACGAGGAACTTGGTCTTGCCGATTTTCGGCAGCCCGGCTTCGTTCTTCAGATACGCGGTGTTGTTGCAGACCGCGAAGAAGCGGGAGCGCATGAGCAGGCAGGCCAGAGGCAGCAGCATGCCCAGCATGCCCAGCATGGCGATGGCATTCAGCGCTTCGCGCCAGATGTAGATGATGTTGTGGGCGTCGAGGGGCTGGGTGGCGCTGTCGGTCAGCTCACCGCAGTTGTAGCTCAACGTCTGCTCGAAGAATTTCACCACGTCGGTGGCGGTGGGGTGAGAGAAATGGTTGCGGGCGTGGGTCTCGGTGTTGAAGCTGACGATACGGGCCTGGCGGTTGGCCACAGCCTGCTGCAGAACTTCGTTTTCCTCAATGGAGGTGTCAAAAATGCTGCCCAGGGAAGTGCTGGTCTTGGCCGTGTCGTCGATCACATACCAAGTCTCCTGCTCCAGCGGAGTGTCGGTGTAATAGGATTCCATGGTGGTCTCACGGGAGACATAGTCGGTGTAGCTGGTGTCGTATTCGCCAATTACAAAGCCCAGGTTCACTTGGCAGTTGCGCTGCACTTCATGGCCGGCAACTTCGACGGTCTGCAGCGGCGAGATCATGGTGCCGTCGCCGCCGATGAGCAGCTGCGCCCGCAGACGGGTGTTGTAATGCTCGGTGGCTTCCGCAGCCAGAGACTCAAAGAAAGCCATCTGATCGGCGTTCAGCCGCTCTGCCGCCAGGTCGTAGGCGTCCAGGGTGATCTCGTCCTCGGTGAAGCTCTGGTCAAACTGTTCATAGAGGATGTTGATCAGGATGTCGTTGAGGGTGAGATAGCCGCAGTCCAGCTGGGCGGCATGGGAGGTACGGCGGGAACCCTGGGAGTGGCCGGTCATGCCGATCCGCTCGGGGTCCACAAACTTCAGGGTGCGCACGAAATTCAGCGCGTCCCACAGGCCGCCGGGCGTTTCGCGGGCGTTGTAGTTTTCTTCGCCCATGCCGTATTCGTCCCGCTTGGGGAACTCGCTCAGGCCGGAGCCGTAGGCGCTGACGTTCAGCACCACAAAGCCGCGGCGTGCCAGCTCCTCCGCGATGCCGCGGGTCACGCCGAAGGTACAGCCGGCGCCGTGGGTCACCACAACGGCGGGGAGCTTGTCCTCGTCAGTGGTTCCAACGGGATAATACAGTTCCGCGTCGATCTTGGCACCGCGCGCGTCAAAGGCGACACGCTCGATCTTGACGCTTCCCCAGTCGGTCGTCAGCAAATGCGCCGCACAGCTGAAGACCAGAATGACTGCCAGGCAGATTGCCAGCAGCCGTTTGCACCCCTGCTCGGAATGCAGCGAAAGACTCTTCATATCAAAACCTCCCGTCTTTAGTGTTGGTCCATATACCCCTGTGTTGAAGATCGGATAAATAGCAGCGCCTGTGCAGCACCTCCTCTTTTTTGCACCTGCTTCGAAAGCCATTGCTTTGAGACGATCGCGCAATTTTGCAGAATGTACAAAATGAAATAAAATTTATTATATTCGTTGAAATTAATATAACTTTTTGACCAACAAAAAGAAAGAAATTCCTTGCCGGGGTATAGACATTTATTGACATCATTTTTCAGCTGCTCCATAATAAAACCAGAAAAACGCCAAAAGGGGGCATGCCGGATGATCCAGCAGGAAAAGCGGGCCTTCGACGCGGGGGCCAAGGTGTGGGTGCAGCGTTACGAGAACCTGCGCAACCTGGCGCACTGGCATTTTGAGGACGAGCTGGTGGTCTGCCAGGGGGGCGAGGTGCGGCTGACGCTGAACGGCTGCATTTTTGATTTGACGGAAGGGGACTGCGCCTTCATCAGCCGCGAGAGCGTGCACAGCATTGCCGGCGCGCCGGGCAGCCGGGCGGCGGTGGCCCAGTTCGCCGGGCTGTTCGACGCGCCGCTGCGGCTGCGCGCGCCGGTCTTTGCCGACCGCTACCGCGCCGGGGCGCGGCTGGACGAATTGGACCGGGAAAGCCGGGAAAAGCGCCCTTTTTATGCCGAGAAGATGAACGCCCTCATCACCTCGCTGATGGCGGATGTTTTCCGGGGCGAGCCGCTGGCGGAGCAGGCGGAGGCGGCCCAGCCCACCCTCGCCCGCTACAAGCAGCTGCTCCTCCTGCTGGAGCAGCAGGGCGGCGAGGGCACCTTCGCGGAGGCGGCGGACTTCATGCACATGTCCCCCGCCTACTTTTCCCGCTACTTTAAAAAGATGACGGGGCTCACCTTTTCGGGCTATCTGAACGTGCTGCGGGTGGACCGGGCGGTGGAACTGCTGGCCGGCGGCGAGGACATCACCATGGCCGACCTGATGGCCCGGTGCGGCTTCAACACCCTGCGCAACTTCAACCGGGTGTTCAAGGCCGTCACCGGCTACGCCCCCACCAGCCTGCCCGCCGGCTTTTCGCTGGACCGGCGGGTGCTGCTGAGCCAGGGCAGCACCTTCGACCCCACGCTGGACACCTCGGTGGTGCTGTGAGATGCGTTTGCCGCTGGACAGCGCCCCCAAAAGCTGGTATACTTACACCATCGCTTTAGCGTGATAAAATCGGGAGGGATCGAAATGGACCTTTTGACACAGCTCAACAGCCTGCCCATGTTCTTGATCGTGGGCGTGGTGGTGGCCTTCATTGCGGCGCTCTGCGTGGTGTTCCTGGCGCGCAGCTGGCGCGCCGGCGTGGCCATGGGGATGGACAAGGCCAGGCTCCGCCGTGCCATCACCTCCAGCGCCACCTTCACCCTGCTGCCCAGCGTTTCCATCCTGCTGGGGGTCATCGCCCTGTCGGGGAGCCTGGGCATCCCGCTGCCCTGGATC
>NZ_CALXHK010000075.1:0-6997 GCF_944388085.1 Candidatus Allofournierella excrementigallinarum
TTAAAGTTACCCTTTTTTCACTACTGTAAAAATTTTAACTTTTTTCATATCACCTCTTGACATTTCTTAGCTGGACTTTTTTGTAAAAGTCTGTGGTGCGTTTTCATCAAAGCTCTGCCAGCTGGGCCTGCAAGGCTTCTTCCTTTTGGGCGATCTGGGCGGCCATGGCCTCGCGGTCGGCGGCCAGAAGGGCGGCCAGCCGCCCGTCGGTGACGGCCAGGATCTGGGCGGCCAGCACGGCGGCGTTCTTCGCGCCGTTCAGCGCCACGGTGGCCACGGGGATGCCGCTGGGCATCTGCACGGTGGCAAGCAACGCGTCCAGCCCGTCGGCGGCGCCGCCCTTCATGGGGATGCCCACCACCGGCAGGGTGGTGTTGGCGGCAACGGCCCCCGCCAGATGGGCGGCCATGCCCGCCGCGCAGAGGATGACGCCGAAGCCCCTGTCCCGGGCGGATTTGGAGAACTCCGCGGCCTCGGCGGGGGTGCGGTGGGCGCTGAGGATGTGGGCCTCGAAGGGGATGCCCAGCCGTTTAAGCTCGGCGCAGGCGGCTTTCACCACCGGCCAGTCGCTGTCGCTGCCCATCAAAACGGCCACTTTTTTTGTCTGTGTCACCTTTGTTCGACCTCCCTGTTTTGCAAAAAGAAAAGGCGTGGTGCACACTTACACCACGGCCTTTGTGTCACTTCGATAAAGGGGTGCTCTTCCCCCGCTGTTTGCGCGCACGGCACTTCGCCCCGCCATGGGAACCGGGCCGCCCAAACAAACAACGCCCCATGCCGCGCACCTCCTGCAAAAAAATCTTGCCCACCGCCGCTGGGCGCGGCGCGCGGGCGTGCTTTCTACCCTTTCAGTTTAAAGGGTGCGGCGGCAAAATGCAACCTGTTTCGCACCTTGCAAACTATTTTCAGAACATTTGCTCCGGGCGCATTGTTTTCCCCGCGCTTTTTTGGCACGATTACCAATCAAAACGCCTGGTAGTCATACTTTCCCGGCGGTGATGGCGGCGTATTTCGCACCGGTGACCGCCAGCAGGTCGGCGGGGGCAAGCTCCACCTGGGCCCCGATGCGCCCGGCGCTGACCATGATGGTCTCCTTGTCCGCCGCGCTCTCGTCCACCGTGGTGGCAAAAGCCTTTTTCATGCCCACGGGGCTGCACCCGCCCCGCACATAGCCGGTGGTCTTGAGCAGGTCCGCCACGTGGAGCATGGCCACGCTCTTCTCCCCCACCGCCCGGGCAGCGGCCTTCAGGTCCAGCTCCTGGGCCACCGGGATGACGAACACATAAAAGGCCCGGCTGGCCCCCTGGGTCACCAGGGTCTTGAACACCCGCGCCGGGTCCTGCCCCAGCTTTGCCGCCACGGCCACCCCGTCGATGGCCCCGTCGGAATGGTCGTACTCGTGGAATGTATAGTTCACCTTCGCCTTGTCCAGCATGCGCATGGCGTTGGTCTTGGGCTGCGCCATCGTTTCCTTCCCCTTTTTTCCGCCGCGGCCATCGGGCCGGGCATTTTTTCTTTTATTGTAGCACGCCGTGCAAGAGGGGAACACTTTCCCTTGACAAAGCGTTTTCCGCGTGCTATGCTTTGCACAAATCTTTTTGAACGCGCGAGGTGCGCCATGACCACTCTGTTCACCGCCGGCATGTATTATTACGGCTTTTCCTTCATGATGGGGAAAGGCTCTGTTTGCTGCGGTCAGGCGGGAGTGTAAGAGGCGCGGGAAAGCGCGTTCCAGTGCACGAAACCACCGGGAAGCCTGCGGCGGCAGGCTTCCCGGTTTTTATTTTGAGACGAGGGGGAAAACCGATATGATCATCATTCTGAAGCAGCACGCCGACCCGCAGGCCGTGAAGGACCTGTGCAGAGAACTGGAGGGCCGGGGCCTTTCCATCCACGAGAGCCAGGGCGCCGAGACCCACATCCTGGGCCTTGTGGGCGACACGAAGTCCATCGCCGAGAGCTGGCTGCGGGCCAGCCCCGTGGTGGAGGACGTGCGGCGGGTGAGCGAACCCTACAAGAAGGCCAACCGCAAGTTCCACCCGGAAGACACGGTGGTAAACGTGAGCGGCGTCCCGGTGGGCGGCGGGCACTTCGCGGTCATCGCAGGGCCCTGCAGCGTGGAGGGCGAAAGCCAGATCGAGGCGGTGGCCGCCGCGGTGCAGGCCGCCGGGGCGAAGCTTTTGCGGGGCGGCGCCTTCAAGCCCCGCACCTCGCCCTACTCCTTCCAGGGCATGCGGGCGGAGGGGCTGGAGCTGCTGCGCCACGCCCGCAGCAAAACCGGCATGCCCATCGTGACCGAGATCATGAACACCGAGCACCTGCCTCTTTTCGCCGACGTGGACCTCATCCAGGTGGGCGCGCGGAACATGCAGAACTTCGAGCTGCTCAAGGCGGTGGGCCGCAGCGGGCGGCCGGTGCTTTTGAAGCGCGGCCTTTCCGCCACGCTGGAGGAGCTGGTGATGAGCGCCGAATACATCATGGCCGAGGGCAACGACCAGGTGATTTTGTGCGAGCGGGGCATCCGCACCTTCGAGCCCAGCATGCGCAACACGCTGGACATCAGCGCCGTGCCCATGCTGAAAAAGATGACCCACCTGCCGGTGGTCGTCGACCCCAGCCACGCGGCAGGCATCGCCTGGATGGTCCAGCCGCTGGCCGCGGCGGCGGTGGCCGCCGGGGCGGACGGCCTGATGGTGGAGGTGCACAACGACCCGGCCCACGCTCTGTGCGACGGGGCCCAGAGCCTGACCCCCGCCCAATTCTCCGCTTTGATGGACAAGCTGCGCCCGCTGGTGAGCCTGATGGGCAAAACGCTGGGCTGAGGCGCCTTGCAACACCGGCATGGATACGCTAAAATAATAAAGTAACGTGTTTTTTCCGCCCGCCGGGCGGAAGCTATATGGGGAGGATTTTTCAAAATGGATCTGCATCTCAACAGCATCTGCGTGCAGGGCGGCTACACGCCGGGCAACGGCGAACCCCGCCAGGTGCCCATCATCCAGAGCACCACTTTTAAATACGCCACCAGCGAGGACATGGGCAAACTGTTCGACCTGGAGGCCAGCGGCTACTTCTACAGCCGGCTGCAAAACCCCACCTGCGACACGGTGGCCGCCAAGATCTGCCAGCTGGAGGGCGGCACCGCCGCCATGCTCACCAGCTCCGGCCAGGCCGCCAGCTTTTATTCGGTGTTCAACATCGCAAGCTGCGGCGACCATGTGGTGAGCAGCAGCACCATCTACGGCGGCACCTACAACCTCTTCGCCGTGACCATGAAGCGGATGGGCATCGAGTTCACCTTCGTGGACCCGGACTGCACCGAGGAGGAGCTCGCCGCCGCCTTCCACCCCAACACCAAGGCCGTGTTCGGCGAGACCATCGCCAACCCCGCCCTGACGGTGCTGGACATCGAGAAGTTCGCCAAAGCGGCCCACGCCCACGGCGTGCCCCTTATCATCGACAACACCTTCGCCACCCCGGTGAACTGCCGGCCCTTCGAGTGGGGCGCGGACATCGTGACCCACTCCACCACCAAGTACATGGACGGCCACGGCTCCGCCGTGGGCGGCGCCATCGTGGACAGCGGCCGCTTTGACTGGACCCGTTACCCCGACAAGTTCCCCGGCCTTTGCACCCCCGACGAGAGCTACCACGGCGTGGTGTACACCGAGCGCTTCGGCCTGGAGGGCGCCTACATCACCAAGGCCACCGCCCAGCTGATGCGGGACTTCGGCAGCATCCAAAGCCCCCAGAACGCCTATCTTTTGAACCTGGGCCTGGAGAGCCTGCATGTGCGCATGAAGCGCCACTGTGAGAACGCCCAGGCCGTGGCGGAGTTTTTGCACGGCCACCCGAAGGTGGCCTGGGTGAGCTACTCCGGCCTGCCCGATGACAGGCACTACGCCCTGGCCCAGAAGTATCTGCCGAATGGCGGCTGCGGCGTGGTGAGCTTCGGCGTGAAGGGCGGGCGCAAGGCCGCTGAGGCCTTCATGAAGCACCTGAAGCTGGCGGCCATCGAGACCCATGTGGCCGACGCCCGCACCTGCTGTTTGCATCCCGCCAGCGCCACCCACCGCCAGATGAACGACGAGGAGCTGGCCGCCGCCGGCGTGAGCCCGGACCTCGTGCGCTTCAGCTGCGGCCTGGAGGACAGCCGCGACCTCATCGCCGACATCGCCCAGGCGCTGGACGCGGTGGCGGAAGGATGAGCGCCGGGCAGCGGGCAGCCGCTCTCTGGCAGGAGCCCTGGACACAGCTTGGGCTGGGCATACTGGCCGTATTGCTCTATCAAAGGGTCCTTCCCCGCTGGCTGCGCGGCGGCAGCCTCTTGCTCTTTCTTGCTCTGTGCCTGCTGGCCTGGGTGCTGATATCCCAGGCGCGCCGCCTTGCCCCGCCCAAGAAAAGCACCCTGCTGATCACTGCCGGGCTGGGCGCTGCGCTGGGCTTTGGGTCTGTGGTGCCTCAGATGCTGTTGCGCACCGGCAAAAGCGCCGGCCCGCTGGCGCCGCTGGCGCTGGAAGGCGCGGTGCGGGCTGCGGCGCTGGCCTGCATCGCCGCGCCCTTGCTCTGCTTTGCCGCCGGGCGGCTGTGTGCCCTGTGCGAAAAGGCGGCCGCTCCCGCGCGGCCCTTTCCCCGCCTGGCCTTTTTCGCGGCAAGTCTCCTGGTCCTTTATCCCGCCTGGAAGAACCGCTTGGTGGAAAACGGCACACTGGACTATGCCAATCAGCTGGGCCAGGTACAGGGCACGGTTCCGCTGAATGACGTGCACACCCTGGCCCACACCTTCATCATCTGGCTGTTCCGGGGCAACCACAGCGCCCTGGTCACCGGCCAGTTCCTGGCGCTGGCAGCCCTCACCTGCCTGTTTGCCGCCTGGCTCTGGCGCCGGGGTCTGCCGCCTTTTGCGGTGAGCGCGGGGCTGCTGGCCTTCATGCTCAACTCCACCACGCTGGCAATGTTCCAGATCGGCACCAAGGACCCGCCCTACGGCCTGTGCATGGGCCTCGCGCTCTATTTCATGGCCCGCTTCATCGCAAACGACCTGGCCTGGAGATGGTATCACCGGCTGGCCTTCGGAGTGACACTGGCCGGCTGCGGCCTGCTGCGCTACAACGGCTACGCCTTTGTGCTGGTGTGCCTTGTCTGGCTGGCGGTGATGGGCTTTGTCCGCCGCCGGCGGGAGGGCTTTTCCGTCGTCGCCGCCGCGCTGGCCACCGTGCTGGTTTTTAATTTCTGTGCCTACAACATTGCAGGCGCGGTCAAGATGCCCAGCGGCGTATCCATGCAGGTGCCCGCCACCGGCATCGTCATCCTGCTGCACGACGGCGTGCTCACGCCCGAGCAGGAAGCGCGCGCCCGGGAGCTGATGGCCGTGGACTGCGCCGTAAAAGCCATCGACGAGTTTGACATCGACCACTACAACTCCACCAAGCGGATCTGGTGGCACCGAGACCTGCTCACCTATGTCCCCACCGCCTCTGAGGAAAAGTTTGCACCGCTGCTGGACCAGGACATCTATCTCATCGACCCGCTGAACAATCTGTTCACCCTTTCCCTCGCGGAAAACAAGGCGGGCATCGTGGCGCTGTATCTGGAACTGTTTTTCCAGCACCCCATCGCCTGCCTGCGCCTCATTGCCGAAAACCAGACCAGCGCCTGGGGCTGGAGCACGGAAAACCCCATGAGCCACCTTTTCTATCTGTGCCTCATGCTGATGGGCTTTGCCGCCCTTGGCCTGCGCCGTCTGGCGCGCACCTGGCCGCTGATGCTGCCGGTGCTGTGCAACCTGGGCTCGGTGCTCATCGCCAGCGCCACCAACGAGGACCGCTATCTGCTGCCCACCTACCTGCTGGCAGTGCCTTCTATCCTGTTCGCGGTTGCCGCCGCAAACGACCGTTGCGCCGCACGCGAAAAAACCATTCAAGCAGGGAGTGTTTGAACCATGCCCCTCATCATCCCCAAAACGCTGCCCGCCTACAGCGTGCTGGGCAGCGAGAACGTGTTCGTGATGCACAAGCGCCGTGCCCGCACCCAGCACATCCGCCCGCTGCGCATCGTGGCGCTGAACCTGATGCCCACCAAAATAGCCACCGAGACCCAGCTGGCGCGCCTTTTGGCCAACAGCCCGCTGCAGGTGCAGCTGACCTTGCTGCACACTGCCAGCCATGCCGCCAGCCATGTGCCCGGCGGCCACATGGAGGCTTTTTACAAGACCTTTGACGAGATACGCGGCGAACGGTTCGACGGCATGATCATCACCGGCGCGCCGGTGGAGCAGATGCCCTTTGAGGAAGTGGACTACTGGCCGGAACTGTGCCAGATCATGGACTTTACCCGCACCAATGTCTACTCCACCCTCCACGTCTGCTGGGGGGCCCAGGCGGCGCTCTACCACCACTTCGGCATCGGCAAGCGCCCCCTGCCCGAAAAGATGTTCGGCATCTTCCCCCACCGGGTCACCCGCCCCTCAAACCCGCTGGTGCGGGGCTTTGACGAGGAGTTCTGGGCGCCCCACTCCCGCCACACCGGCGTCGACGAGGATCAGGTGAGAGCCTGCAGGGACCTGCGGGTGCTGGCGGAAAGCGACGAGGCGGGCATCTACCTGATGAGCACCGACAGCGGGCGGCAGATCTTTGTCACCGGCCACCCGGAGTACGAGCGTCTGACCCTGGACGCGGAGTACCGCCGGGACGTGGCCAAGGGCTTGCCCATCGCCCCGCCGAAGCACTACTACCCCGGCGACGACCCCTCGAAGGAACCGGTCTACCGCTGGCGGGCCCACGCCTTTTTGCTCTACACCAACTGGCTGAACTATTATGTGTACCAGAACACCCCCTACGACCTGGGCGAACTGGACACCTTTTGACCTGACGCACGCGCCGGGGGCCTTCGCCGGCCCGCCCGGCGCGCTTTTTTAAAGGAAGACCTGCTAATAAAAGTCAAGCAGAAACTTTAAGTCTTTAAGGGGTGCAAAAAAGCAATGCAAAATCAAGCCGCT